>NZ_JBVVPP010000015.1:0-76966 GCF_055811315.1 Bradyrhizobium sp. MI1.4
CGCGACATTGAAAAGCTCGGCGTGGCCGTCGCAGGTCGCCAGGGCACTCTCGACGCTGCAACCTCCTCGAGGCAATCGGCGAGGACGCGGCTTGACGCTTTGCTACCGGCGGAAAGGGCAAGCGCAGAGGCATCTCTGGCCGAAGCGCAAGTCGACCTGGATAAGACCTTTATTCGCGCTGGTGTCGATGGGCGCGTCGAGCAGTTCGGGCTAAGGCCAGGTGATATCGTCAATCCGATGATACGGTCCGCCGGCGTACTCATTCCGGAGGGCGCTGGTCGCCGCGCTCTCATGGCAGGCTTTGGGCAAATCGAGGCTCAGGTCATGAAGGTCGGAATGGTAGCCGAGGCCACCTGCATCTCCAAGCCGTGGACGATCATCCCGATGGTGGTGACCAGTGTGCAGGACTACATCGCGGCGGGCCAGTTCAGGGGGGGCGAACAACTGATCGAGGCGCAGCAGGTCGTCCGTCCGGGCACCATTCTCGTCTTCATGGAGCCAATCTACAAGGGCGGGCTAGAGGGCGTGACACCAGGCAGCAGCTGCATCGCAAACGCCTACACCAGCAATCACGATGTGATTGAGGCGAAAGAGACCGGCACCTTCAAGCGCTTTGCCCTACACGGGGTCGACGCCACCGGCATCGTGCACGCCATGTTGCTGCGCATTCAGGCGCTCGTGCTGCCTGTCAAGACCTTGGTGCTGAGCGGCCATTAAGGGCGCCTGGAGCTGCTCGATGAGGACCCGCGATCAACAAATCTTCTTCGATGCTGCTTCTGGCCTAGGCCTCAGCTGATCCATTCTGGTCGTCGGTGGGATGCCACTTCTGCGCTGAAAACGGAGGCAGTGACCTCGCACCTTATTTGATCTGCATCGGCGAGGCCGCAGCTTTTGATATGGCCTTCAGCAAGAGTGCCTACGAAAAGAGTCTGCGCAAATAAGCGATGCAGCCGGCATTCATCGCGCTGTTGGCAGGTACGCTCGTCGTTTGCGCTCATGAAGATGATGGGGACACTTTGATCCCAATGCCCCAAGCGGCCGACGCAAGGACGCTTGGACGAAGGTCCTAGCGAGCAGGCCTGATGTCGCGACAGCCTTCCGAATCCGATAAATCAGAGCCCTGACCAACGCGCTTGGGGGAGGTGCTCCGAATGTTTGGTGAGTGCGCGAATGACCTTCGCGAGATCATCGGGAAGATCGGTATGAAGATGAATTGAAGTGGATTTGGAATTTGCTTAAGTTGAGTTCTTCGCATTGACGCAAGGCAGTCCCCTGACGATGCGAGTTTTGCCGAAGTAGCATAGGCACGCAAATGCCGGCCGGTTACTATCGGTCGTGGCATCGGACCATGGTTCAAGCGCAAGGAGGAAGTCATGATGAATCTGAAAGTTCTTGGCGCGCTCGTTGTTGCGGCATCCGCCCTGTCCGGCTCTGCTGCGCTGGCGCAGGCGGCCCTCTCAAATCCGGACGAATGCCAAGCTGAATTCGCCAGCTGCACGGGTCTTGGAACCGGGAGTACCCCCACCACCGGCTATCGACATCGACAATCAACTCGGCGAACGGCGTATCGCCAGCCGGTGGCGGCGGACGCTACCGTCGGCAGCTGGGGCAATTCCTACGCCATGTCCGGCGAGATGGGCTGGCACGGCAACTGGAATCGGTACGCTGCCCGCAACGGCATCGTCTGCAGGCCCGGCACCTATTTCAAGGGCGCTGACGGTCTCCGGCATCTCTGTCAATAGGTCACCCACTCTAAGGCTAGAACAGACGGCCCTTTGCGGCCGTCTGTTTCATGTCGAGAGTGGCTCTCGTCTGGGCCAGCATGTAGGCAGGCAGGTCCTGTCTGCCAGCTGATGGCCGCCTCTGGCCCGTTACTGACGTGACCGCACAAGGCGCGACCGCCAGTTCGGGAAGGGTGAGCCGACCAACTCCTGCAAGCTGCGCGACGATTGCCTTTGATCCAACTGAGACATGAAGCTTTCATCGCGTCTCAGGCGATTGAACGCTATACAGTTCGAGGGCTACCGCGATGACGTACCCGCGGCCGAGTGCAATCGAGGGCTGTCCGATCGGTTGAGAAGCAGCCAAGCGCCAATGCCGAGTGTCGGATCGAGGAGCGCAAATGCCAGCAGAAAATGAGGAAAGACCCCCGCGATGGCTAAGGGTACGAGCGCCAATGGAACGAGCACCACTCTGTCCAATACGCTGGCGGCGACGATCCGTCTGCCGCCAGAGAGACCGCCGAATAAGTATAGCCAGCCAATGACCATCACGGTCATACCCAGCACGCGGATGAGTGAAGCCTCATTTCCGACGAACGCCGCATCTCTGAAGATGGTCTGCACTATTCCTGGCCAAAAAAGAACCAATGCTCCGCCCCCCAAATAGATTAAACCGTTCATTGCCGTATATTTTGATGTGATCGCCTGATCGAATGGCCGCTCAAGAAGATCCATGATGAGTGACATATTGTACCCTCCCCTTTGTAACTCTTGCTGATGAAGTTTCTGGCCCGGTAAGAGCCTCCCGTTCTCAACACGATTGGGGCAGGCTCTGGCAATGCAGATATGCTGCAACCTCGTTGCTGTACTATGCGCTTCCGGCCGGTTTTAGGGGCAAATGATCTGGGTGCGGCAGCGTAGTTACTTGCTCTGGGACCAGACGGCGCAACGCTCCGCAGCGTCCAGCCGATCATATCCCGTCTACCCCTTTGAGGCACTGGTCCTCGTCGCACCTGACCGGCGAACTCAACGAAGCTACGACCTATCGCCGGCCTGTTTCTTCTCATGGCTGCAATCATACGTATACCAGGGGCATGGCCGACTACATTTTCGCAGGTTGAGTATTTTCGCATCAACCTATGCCGACAGCTTGTTGGTGCCGATTTCGCATAGCCAGAGGCGAAACCAGGCGGCAAACTTTGCGCGTGCGGATCAGATGCCGAAACTCTTTCTCCCAGATCGCCCCCGGACGGGACACGACTGGTGGCATCTCCATGTCCTCGACCGACGCGCTCCGATCTGAACAATGAGCTCGCCATGAAATTTCGAAGATTCGCGGCCGGATTTACCGCAATTTTGGTTGGGGCGACGACAATGGCTCAAGGAAATGCAGTGCCCCTCTTGCAGCCGGGCGCTTCGTTCAAGGCCGCCGTTTCGTCCGGCGCCGAGCCGGCAGCCGCGCGCCGGTCCGTCGCTGTGCGGGGTCCGCACGGCGGCATGGCAGCCCGTACGAACGTTGTTCGTCCAGGAGCCCGGCCGGTGCATCCGATTGCGCGCCCGGGCGTACGGCCCGGCGCAAAGCCCGTTCATCCGATCGCACGTCCCGGCCGTCCCTGGGTGCGTCCGCCGTACTACACATGGCGTCCAGGCGGTGCGATCGCCGCCGGAGCGGCGTTGGGTTTCGTGGCCGCAAGCGCCGCGGTCGCCTATGCAGGCGCGCCCCCGGTGCCCGGCTATTGCTGGTACTACACCGATTTCAGCCGGACGCAGGGTTTCTGGGACGTTTGCCCGTAAGAGCCCGCACGTCGGACACGGCGACAGTTGCGCTTGCAGCGTTGCTGCCCTAGCGCCGATTGCCTGGATTCACGGCGCGAATGCATGACGTTGGCAGTGAAATGTTCGTTAATCGGGCCATAGCGGAAGGACCAATTCCATACGGCTAGGACAACTTTGGGCGGAGCTTAAGAACAGAAATGCCAAGGGCGACTTTGACGGCAGCCGATCCCCCCAACGAGACCGGCTGTAGGGCGAAGGTGCGTCCCGACCGCCGATGAGGACATTGGTTGAAACACCAGGGATGATCCCGAGGTCGCCTGAAGCGCCAACATATTCTCCGGCCAGGGCGCCCGCAGGTCTGCCAGGCGTTGATGCGAACACAGCCCATTCGAATGCGCCGCCCGCCGCGGTCCTGATGACGTCGAGCCCGACCATATTGATGGCTCCTTCGTAGGCTTGAGGACTTCCTGCACTCTGCGCGAACGACCACTGCATCGACTCGTGGCCGGTGATTATGAAGCCAACGTTGGGATCGAGTAAGCATCTTAGCATGCCCACCTTAGTCCAAGGGGCCGGCGCTTAAGCGTTGGCAGGTGCGGCAAGCACGGCAATACACGCGAACGCGATCAAGTATCGCTTGAACATTTGCGACCTCTTCAACCGACGTTCCTCGCCGAGTATAGCCCTTTTCATGCGGTGCGCCACTGCAATGCACGCCGCAGAGATCGCGTCGCACGAACTAGCGGCTCGGCGTCACTTAAATGCGCGCCGTGACCATGCCGCAAACAAGACAACGCCATGGGATCGTGCCAAGCGGAGGCCAGCGGCTTGTGGCTGCACGGCGAAATCAGCGAGAAGATTATGAAACGTAGATCCGATGAGCGTGCCGTTTTCGCATAGCGTGAGGCTACTGTATCCGCAAAATATTTGTGGGCAGCCGATCAATCCCGGGGGGCTACAGGAGCGGAGCAGATGAGTGATCTTGTTGTGATTGCGTTCCCCACCGAGGCCAAGGAGGAGGAAGTTGGCCAGAAATTGTTGGCCATGCAGAAAGAGTATTTGATCGAGCTCGGTGATGATCGCCGTGAAGGATAGCAAAGGACACCTCAAACTGAATTAACTGGACAGCACCACAACAACCGGTGCGGTTACTGGCGCATTTTGGGCTCGTTGATTGGTCTGATCTTTTTGATGCTACTGGCTGACGCTGCTCTTGGCGCAGCGTCGGGCGCCCTCGGTGTATTTGACTGACAAAGTGGATGAAAGAGACTGGCGCCGCCGTTCAATTTGGATCTGCGGCGCTCTTCGTGCTGATGCGCAAGGCACTGGAGACAAGGTTCTTGACCGCCTCAAAGGCGAAGGCGGCACGATCCTCAACACTTCTCTTGACCACACCAAGGAAGCTGCCCTGCAAGCGGCCTTGGCTGAGGTTAAGGCGGCGGTACCGGTTGCCTCCTGAATGGCCCTCGCCGCCGCAGCTACCTTGAACCCTACCTTGGCGCAAGCCGGGTTTATCGCGGCCATGTATCTAACAAGTAATCACCGGGCTGAGAAATAGATGGACCAGCTTTCAAAGCGCGACTGGCTCGAGGTGCTTTGTTCGCATTCGTCAATTAGGGACGGCGGTTGTAATCCGGAACGGATTTAGTCGCTAAAAAAGCCGGCGAGAAGTTGTTCTCCTTATCGCCTGGACGCGCCAAATTCTCGCCGACCTTAATGCCGCGAACACATATCCATCGAATCACTCAGGGAGCCGCCTCGCAAAACTACCTTAGGGAGTGGGAAACCATGACGACGAACGAGATCGCTTCGAATGCAGGCCATGTAGTAAAAACAACGGAGTCTAATTCCGATTTTTTTAGATTCCATGCGCCTCATCTGCACCTAAGCTCACTTTACGGCGAAGATTGGTTTGCTCTAAAGGCAGAAGCTTTTGCTCGCTTTTTTGGAACACCCGCCTTTCTGGTTATTCAGACCATCATCGTGGCGATCTGGATTTTTGTCAATGTTCTGGGATTGGCCCACTTCGATGTTTATCCATTCATCCTTCTAAACCTCGCTTTCAGTTTGCAGGCTGCGTACGCAGCACCACTCATACTTCTGGCCCAGACGCGTCAAGCCGACCGTGACAAAGCGCACGCAGAAGCCGACGCACAACATCGAGAGGACATCGCTCGGGCAAGCGCGGAGAGACAAACGTCGATGACCGCTCAGACAACAATACTTGTCGAAATGCTAAACCAGAACACGCAACTAACCCAAAGTATCAAGGCTCTAACCGAAAGATTGGAGAGCCTGACACTCGAGGTGCACAAGAAAATCGGCGTCGCGTAGGCGCGCCAAGGAATCATTGCGACAGAAGTTGGCTTCGGGCCTTAGATCGATATGTTGGCAACAAGGCTGGCAAGCACGCGATGATTTTAATGGAGCAGACATTTGCGGCCGCCCGTCGAGCTCGGGCACATGCTACGACCTGCGGCCCTCGAGCTCAGGATGCTCGCGGTGGTGTTAATCTAACGGTGTCCCGACTCTTTCGTTTGCCATCTTTCCTCTCGCCTCTAGGTCGCTCAGCGACAATGGCGTGACGGGGCAAACATAAGCGAGTCGAATCCGCCGCGAGTCTCAAGGGCGTTGAAAACCCGAAATCGGAAACTAAGTTTTCTTCGCGACAACCAAGTCGCGGCGCGGTTAAGCCCTTAACAGATGTCGGAGTAGCCTGCTTTCCCGCCAAGATCGCCGACTGGCTATGGACAGAAGCTTACGTCTTGGTATTCGTCGCGGTTTCGATGGCGACCAGCAGAGATGCAGATTGCAGCGGCTTGGTAAGGAAAGTCGCGCAGCCGGCGGCTTCGCAGCGTTCGCGAGCGCTGGCCTCGTTGTGAGCCGTGATGACGATGGTGGGAATCCGGACCCCTGAGCGAGTGAGTTGGTGCTGAAGCTCAAGGCCGCTCAGTTCGGGCATCTGCAAGTCCACGATCAGGCACACTGGTGGTCCGAGCGGCAGGCTGGCTAGAAAGTCCCGAGCAGAGGTGTATGTCCTGACCTGGAGCGCGCGTGCTCTTAACAAGCGCTCGAGAGCCCTCAGCACAGAAGGGTCGTCATCGACGATCGCGATCCAGCCCGAGTTGTCTCCCATGGTGGCACTATGGGCGTCAGCGGGGTGGCCTGTCGAGTTGGCCCTTGGACCAACATTGCCCCTCATCCCACTCGGACTAGATCCGTGCTTTTTCCGTCAACCTCACGAGGTCCGCCACCGAGCGTACCCCGAGTTTCATCATCACCCGCCCGCGGTGCACCTTGATCGTCTTCTCCGCAGTACCGAGGTTCCCCGCGATCTGCTTGTTGAGGCGGCCGGCGACTACCTGGGTCATAACTTCGCGCTCCCGCGGTGTCAGCATCGCGAGTCGTACGTTGATCTCGTTGATTTCAGCGATAGCGACACGGGTCGCCGCATCGTGTTTCTCGGCTCGCGCGATTGCAGCCAACAATTCTGTTTCCTTAACCGGCTTGGTCAGGAAGTCGATCGCGCCCGCACGCATCGCGCGGACACTGGTCGGTATGTCGCCCTTGCCAGTCAGGAAGATGATTGGCCTTTGCGAACCTGCTGCAGTCAAGGTCTGCTGCAACTCTAGCCCATTCAATTCCGGCATCGACACATCGAGGATCGCACAGCCGGGTACCGATCCATCGTGTTCGGCCAGAAACATCGGCGCAGACGTAAATGCCTTGAGACCGAAGTTTCGCGCCCGTAACAGCCGCGACAACGCATTCAGCACCCTCGTGTCATCATCAACAAGAAAAATCGTGAACGCGGGATCTTTCATTTAAGCCTCCGCAAGGACTTCTTGCGTTGGCAGCAATATGGTGGCGACGACGCCACCAGTACTGTCATTCGCCACGACAATCTTGCCTCCATGCGCTTCAATGATGGTCGAGCAGATCGTCAGTCCAAGTCCAAGGCCATGGTTCTTTGTGGTGAAGAAAGGCTCGAACAGTCTGTCTGCCTGGGCAACCTCGATCCCTGGTCCCCGATCTCTGACGAAAACCTCAATGCAGCCCTGCGTTGCCCGGCTAGAGATCGTGATTATCCTCGTCCCCTCGGTCGAAGCCATCGCGTCCATCGCGTTCACGAGAAGGTTTAGCAGAACTTGCTGCAATTGGACGGCATCGCCTAAGAGATGAGGCAAAGCGGCCGCAAGATCCACATTGACCACAATGCGGCGATCGATCATTTCGCTCCGAAGCAACGCGACCGTCTGATCGATCAGTGCGTTCATACTGACCGATTCCAGCTCCGCCCGGCCTTTCTTCAGCAGGCTTCGCAGCCGATGAATGACATCGCCCGCCCGGTTAACATCTTGCACAACATCCTGCAGCGCGTCTCGAACCTCCGCGACGTTGGGGGGATCGTCACCCAGCAGATAGAGCGCCGCCTGCGCGTTCGATAAGATCGCAGTGAGGGGCTGGTTAACTTCGTGCGCGATCGCGCCGGAGAGCTCACCCAGAACGGAAACCCTCATCAAGTGCGCGACTTCCTGTCGTTGCAACTCCGCTTCGGCCTCAACGGCCTTTTGTTCGGTGACATCAACGAAGATTCCGCTAAATCGGTTCGGAGCTCCATGGTCGTCAGGGCGCACACGCGTCCGGATGCTGATCCACCGGACCCGCCCTTCTGCTATAACACGAACTCGCGTTACGGCAGGTTCCCCGGGATTCCTAATTTGGCGGATCGCGGCGAGTGCGACCTCGCGATCGTCAGGGTGTACGACCTCCAAAAACGCATCGCGAGTAAGCGGCAGGTCTCCCGGGAGTCCGAACATTGCTCGGCAATGCTCAGTCGTCCACATTTCGTTGGTCGTTCCATCAAACTGCCATAGGCCCACATTCACCGAAGCCGCGGTGAAGCTCATTCGCTCCTCGCTTTCCTTGAGCGAGATCTCAGCTTGATGGCGCCGACGTCGTTGGAACAGCAATGCGACGACGAAAGAGGCCTGCAATCCGACAATCATGATCGTGCTCAGTACGAGGTAGCGATGCTCACTCCAGAGAGTCGGCTCCTTGAAGAGCACGATGCTGCCGAGCGGAAGGTCACTTTCTTTGAGGCCCCACTTCTTCATAGCCCGCGCATCAGTACGGAAGGCGGGCTTGGGATTGGATCTGGGAGGTACCTTTGTCACCTCGGCACCCGAAAGTATATCAAGGGCCATGTCAGCTGCAGTTATGCCCAACGATTCGAAAGTGTCTGTGTACCCTCCAACGATCCCGGCGCCGATATAGGTATCGAATATCCCATAGACCGGAGCGGCGGAAGCTTTGGCCACAGCGGCAGCCACGTCTCTTGGGATGAAGCGTTTGCCGTCGCGATCTGCGAAAAAGGTTAGCATCATGACAATGCTGTCTCTTGGCAGCTGCGAAACATCGCGCAGCAATTCCGCGTGTGTGAGGTTAGACCAGTAGAGCACCTCAGACGCGGCATTTTGGCTCTCAATCGCAGTGCGTGCGATTTCACGCCAGCGCAGATCGACGGCATCGGTCCCGCTAATGACCACTAAGCGACGTGCCTGGGGCTGAAGCCGTTCTGCAAGCTCAAGTGTCTTTCCAGGGTAGGAGTTATTGATTACGCCGGTGATGTCTGGGGGAAGCTGCAGCGCTTCGTAAGTCGACCGGGTGACATCCGAAAATACGACGGGAACCGCGGGGCCGACCACGTCGCGATACTTCAGGATAAAAGGTATCGCTGAGACACCGATTACGAACAGAAGGTCAAAATGTACGCCGGCGTATTTCTCGCGAAGGAAATTGGCCATTCGTGAGGCGTGGGCCTCATCCGGACGTCGGGCCAAATCCAAATATTCGGCGTCGATTTCAATCCGCTCGGCAGAACGTTCCAACAAGCGCTTCCGGACCGCATCCGAAACAATTGCCGTAGCTGGGAACGTATAATTGTATGAGTGAAGAACTAAGACCCGCCGCGATGCATCTTCAGCCTGAGATTGCGCGATGAGAATCCAAGGCGCGAAAAGAATCAGCAGAAATACGCCACGCCAAAAACGGGCGTACCTAACAGCCGGCCAACCACCCCGATCGCAGGCTTTCACGGCGCTCGTCCATTCGACACTTGGGCGAGGATAGAGCATTCATTCGGGAACTGTCGAGTGGTGAACTCGGCTTGAGGCCGTGGCTGGAGTAAGCCGCACCGGATCAGAGCCCAAATTCATGCCTCAAGTCCTTGGCGGAACTGCCACTGTGGGACCTTGGTCCAATTCAGCGAGGCGCTTTGGCCGAATATCTTCTGCACGCAGATACCTTCGCTGCGGCGCGGCGGCACACCCGCACTCCACAGCGAGCGTGAAGATCACGATCCACTCTTGATCCATCAATTCACGTTCCGGGCGACCAAACGCTTCATTCTCGCAAGATGGCGATAGCAATGCGCCAAATTTACTATTTTAAGTTGTTTTTGACCTGCCGGCAGTGCGGCAGCTTCTTCGGTCAGTGCGTCGGCGAGTTCGTCGCACTCGTCTGCTGTCAGGTTAATCGGCTGCTCTGGCTCGGTGCCCATAACCATCCCCGACCCCTTCAGACCTTAAGGGAAAGGGCCTTGCAAGTCTATTAGTGGTGGCAGCCAGATCGCTTAGTTGGAGCCCGCCGCCGAGCCGCTAGACCCAACCGTCCGATAAGAACACGCCGCCACACCAAAGCCTTGTGCCGAAAACTGCGGAGGAGAAGATGGATCGGAGTGCGACGCTCAGCTTTGAAGATCCACTTTGTTACCAGGCGGCGATCACCACTGCGGATTTTGAGGTGCTACCCACGTCGGGCTTTTCGTTTAGAGCGGAGCTGACCAAGGTCCGCCTGGGTGAGTTATTGCTGCAACGCTTCTTCCACAATTTGCCCACGATCAACACCGGGTTCATCAAGCCCGGACGCAGCGCTTTTACGTTCCTGACGTCATCGTCGCCAGCCAGTATGCGGCACTGCGGGATGGAAGTTTCGTCTGGGAACATTATCGTCAATGACAGCGACGAGATACACCAGCAGACCGAGGCCGAGTTTCGTCTGGGATCGATATCTCTTGAGATGTGCAAACTTAATGCGGCTTGCCAAGTCATAGCCGGTTGCGACTTGTTTTCGAGCTCTTCGCAAAGGCAGCTTGTTCGGCCAGACGCTGCTATGATGTCACGGCTGCTGAACCTGCATGAGATAGTGGGCCAAATCGCTGCGAGCGCGCCTGAGATTCTTGTCGTGAACGAGGCGGCGCGCTCGTTGGAGAACCAGTTCATCCATCTATTAGTCAGGTGTCTGACCGAGAGCGCCTCTAGTCAATCCATTAACTGCGGCCTGCGTCAGGCTCGGATAATCGCAAAATTCCATGAATATCTCGAAGCTAACCCAAACGTGCCGCTTTATTTAGGAGACATATGCGGAGCGATCGGAGCTGCGGAACGCAGCCTTCGCGCCGCCTGCGAAACACATCTCGGTATGGGTCCTATCCGCTACCTCGCGCTGAGGAGAATGCACCTTGTTCGCCGTGCACTCTTGCGAGCCGGTTCTTCCTCGACAACGGTGACGAGAATTGCCGTGGAGCACGGATTCTGGGAGCTGGGGCGCTTCTCCGTGAATTACCGCGCGATGTTTGGGGAAACGCCTTCCGCTACGTTGTTCCGAGCCACCGCGAGACCGGCTCTTCGGATGGCCGATGTGGCGTGAGCGCGAGTTGAAGCCGGCCAAAACAACCCGACGCGGTAAGCGGCTGGTGCCGCGCGACCAGGCCAATCGTCTTGGTTCAGCGCCGCGGGACCAAGCGCGCGCCGAAATCGGCGAGCAGGAAAGCGCGGGCGATCCACAGCTCGGTTCCCCCTAATGCGATCAACGTCAATGCCGGCTGGCGGCAACCCGGTACCGGCTTGTTGTGCAGCAGCCGCCCTATGGCGGAATTCGCGCGATCGATCTGAAGACCGGCAAGACGCTGTGGGATCGTCCGTTAGGTGAAGCCCGGACGAACGGCCCGTTCGGGACCGTCGATGCTGCCGACACGATCGGCACGCCCAACAATGGCGGCGCGGTCGTGACCGCCGGCGGACTTATCTTCATCGCAGCGACGACGGACAATCTGATCCGTGCCATCAACATCAAGACCGGAAAAACCATTTGGAAGGATGTGCTTCCTGCCGGCGGCCAGGCCACGCCGATCAGCTATGAGGCCAGCGACCGCCAGTACCTCGTGATCACGGGCGAGCGGTCATCATTGCATGGAGACGCCGATCGGCCATTCCATGGATCGAGACCCCGACCGGTGTCCCTTTCGATTCGCCGATCCAAGAAGGTCTCATCAACTCGCCGGCATCACAGCGCCTGGCGATCTAGCCGGTTCGCATATTCCCGTTTTCCTGAGCGACTATTTGGAGGAGAGCCTAATCCGAACTCCCTGACCGGATTTCTCGTCCGGAAAAATGAATTCTATGCCGGCTTTCTCGAAGCCAGATCTGATGGCCTTCAGGGCATTCCTTCGACGCAGATCTTTGGAGGAGAGGTCGTCCTCGGCTTCCAATTTCGAGATCGTCCGCTGGCTAAGCTCTGCCAATTTGGCTGCTCCTGCCGGATCGAGACCGAGCAGTCCCCTTGCTGCACGGATCATCGTCGAAGTCAGCATCTCCTCCTGGTCCAATAAGGAATGACTTCATCGCGAAATGAAATTCCGGTACGCCGCCGCTCCTTCGTCGATGTCGTAGCAACTACAAACAGCGAGTGGCAACTGCTCGTCTTGGTCGAACAATTCTATCGAAAACAGCGGCGTCGCGCCGAGATCGATTTGCGAACACTCAAGCATACGAACCTCGTAATTTCCGATACGCGCGAGTGAAACCAGTTTCGCAGCGCCATCCGGAATACACAAGAGCTTGATATACGCCTGTGCTATCCGCGATTTGCTGAACTCGATGTCAGATGCATTGCACACGATCAGTCCCGGAATGTCTGAATGCTTGTTACTTTCATCACCGCAGCCAAGCGCGATGCCCCTTTCGGGAGGTGGCCCTGCCGCCCGGGAGACCAGCTGTGCTTCGATCCAGGATGCAGCTTCGGATCGCCATCATCCGAATAATCGGCAGCGGTCAGAAGCCCGCTGCCGATCAGGTTGTTCGTTCAACCTTTTGCGAGTGGCACAGCGACATAACGCGACGAATCGCCGGATCGAAGGCGCATCAGCACGCTGGTTTTCTTGCCGGCGCGCGCCACTTCGAGCGCCTCGCTGACATCAGTGGATTTGGAAACGCTCTTTCCGGCAACTTCTAGAATCATGTCGCCCTTCTTGAACCCTCGCTCTGCTGCCGCACTTTTAGGCTCCACCCTCGTGATAACAACGCCGGCCTTGCCTGCGCCGTCCGCCTTCTCTGCAGGCGCGAGCGTCAAACCGAGAGACGGAACACTGGTGCCATGGGCGGCAGCTTTGCCATCGCTTTCGGCGTCGACACTGGCTTGCTGGGCATCTGGCAATTGACCAAGAGTCATGCTGACGATCTTGCTCTCGCCTTTATGCAGCACGTCCAGCTTGACGGCGCTGCCAGGCGCAAAGCCACCGATGATGCGCGCCAGGTTCCGAGCATCTTTGACTGGCTGTCCATTTGCTGCAGTGATGACATCGCCCGCTTCGACGCCGGCCATCGCTGCAGGTCCATCTTTCTGAGGGTCCGCTACCAAAGCGCCCTCCGCCTGCTTCAAACCCATGCCGTCGGCGATATCCTGGGTGACCGGCTGAATCTGAACGCCGATCCAGCCGCGGCTGACGCTTCCCTTCTCCTTGAGTTGGGCGACTACGCTCTTGACCGTCGAGGCTGGGATCGAAAACGCGATGCCGACGCTGCCACCGGACGGCGAATAGATTGCAGTATTTACGCCGACGACCTCGCCTTGCATATTGAACGCCGGGCCGCCCGAATTGCCCTTGTTAACGGGCGCGTCGATCTGAATGAAGTCATCGTAAGGACCACTTCCGATGTCGCGGCCACGAGCCGAGACGATGCCGGCGGTTACTGTGCCACCCAAACCAAACGGGTTGCCGACTGCAAGTACCCAATCACCAACTCTGGCCTCACCCTCAGAAAGCTTCGCAAACGAGAAATCCGAACCGCCCTCGACCTTGATCAAGGCAAGGTCTGTCCGGGGATCGGTCCCGACCACCTTCACCGTGTAGGTCTTTCCGGCGGCCGTCGTTACTTCGACTTTATCGGCTCCTTCTATGACGTGGTTGTTGGTAACCGCGTATCCATCGGATGAAATGAAGAATCCGGAACCTTGCCCCGTCGTACCATGCCGACCGCCACGCCCAGGATTTTGAGATTCACCATTGGAGCCACCGAATTGACGAAAGAAGCGCTCCATGGGAGTGCCCGGCTCATCCGCGTCGTCCTTGTTGCTTAACTCGCTGGCTTTGTCCTTCATTGTGACCTTGACCGAAATCACGGACGGCTTGACCCGCTCGACCACATCGGCAAAGCCAAAAGACTGGACGGCGCTTGGCGCAGCGTTACCAACCTGGGCGTGAGCTGCGCGGCCAAAGATTTCAAAGCGATCGGAAGGCGAGCTGAACCCGTACACCGCTAGTCCGGTCACTACCGACGCCATCAAGGCCACTTTTCGTGCCGAGAAAATCGAGCGCGTCTGCTCCCGATGAGAGGCAGAATGGTTTCGGTCGATCATAAGAGAGCTCCAGGTTGACGATTCAGAGCGCAGTTGCGCGCGCTAACGCCGCTGCTGATAAGAGCTCTCCCATTACACAATGCTGACCAGAGAATTAAGGTTTCGAAACTAATGGAGAAACCGGATGGTCGCGACATTCCAATGAGTCGAGATCGCAGGCTTGGCAGGGAGGCTGGCTGCCATTCCGGTGCGGGTCTTGTCGGCAACATGTTCGGGATGCAGGTGGCCTGCCTATACCTCGCAGCCGATCTTCGCGCCTCACGAAACGCCGGCGTTGAACGAAGCGCTCGGCTGCAAGAGCGGCGCTGCATTGTTGCGAAAATGTGGTGTGCAGATTTCGAGCAGCGCCCGACTATGCAAAATCGGCAAACTTACCGAAATCGCGTCCGACACACACCGCGTTTGCGGCGGTGTGAGTCTTATAAAATTCAACCGTTGCATGTTTGACACAGCATCTCCCCGGGCGACCGCGTAGACTTGCATCGTTGAATTACTCTGCAATGCAAGTTTCGATGCATCATCCAGTGGTCGCCAGCGCATGTTCCTGGGAAGATGGCAGCGACGGAGAGAGAGATATCTGATGAAAAAAGTTATGATGGCGGCCGCCGGCTTCGCGGCACTTGGATTAGCTGCTCCCGCTTCGGCCGCTGATCTGGCAGCGCGTCCTTATGCCAAGGCGCCCCCGCCAATGATGGCCGCGGTTTACGACTGGACCGGCTTCTATGTTGGTGCGAACGCGGGTTATGGCTGGAGCAATCGTTGCCTGAACGTTAACGCGGTCAACGGCGTGAACCTCATCGGAGCCGAAGGATGTCGTGACGCAGGCGGTGGCGTTGCTGGCGGCCAGATCGGTTATCGCTGGCAGTCAGCGAATTGGGTGTTCGGCCTCGAGGCGCAAGGCGATTGGGCCAATTTCCGAAATTCCAACGGCAGCCTGCTTTTCCCCGGCAACACCTGGAGCACCAAGACCAACGCACTCGGCCTGTTCACGGGTCAGGTGGGCTACGCGTGGAACAACGTCCTCTGGTACGTGAAGGGCGGAGCCGCGGTCGCAGACCAGCGCTGGGATCTGTTCAACACTGCCACAGGCATCGGCATTGCCCAGGCGAGCCGGACACGATGGGGCGGTACTGTGGGAACAGGAATTGAATACGGCTTCACGCCAAACTGGTCTGTCGCGCTCGAATACGACTATCTGTTCAGAGTCAGCGACAGCAGGACGTTCGTGACACCCGCGCTCGCTCCGGCCGTAACCTCGATCAATGTCAACACGCGGTCAGACGCGAGCTTGATCACCGCACGCATCAACTATCGTTTTGGCGGTCCGGTGATGGCCAAGTACTAACTCGATAATTCCGTTTCCCGTAAACTGGGCCGGCAGACACTGCCGGCCTTTTTTTATGGATACTCATCCCGAACCGGCACCTTTATTGACAATGAACCGGCTAGGCACGAAGCTTGCCTTCACACCTTTTCCGTACCCGTAGATTCTTTTGTCTATACGGAGTACCTTGACGGACGAGGAAGTCGCCCGTCTGCGCGCCCATGACAGCAACTTCAGCCGATATCGACGGCTGCTTAAGACCAATCTCTCAAAACTTTAGCGACAGTATTTGGAGCAGCGCCTGAGCCAGGAAAAGTCGGCTGTCGAGAGTCTAGGTCGTCCGGCTTCCATCTCCCGGCCCATCTGATGCGGGTGCGTTCGAGTTTTGCCCGAGCAACGTACTCAACAATCGTAGTGTTGAATTTACCACCCGCTGGCTGATCATCGCAACAGTCCTGCTCGTCGGTGGTGGTTGAGCAGCCGCTCCATGAGCACGGAATCGAGCCGAACAACCTCCGGCCCGGAACGTCAGCTAACCGTTGCTGCTGGATCAAGTCGTCCATCAATTCAGCTTCCGCGCTATCGTGCTCTTCATTGCTGCAAGCACACGATAGTATTGCGCCAACTTCAACAGCTCGTTTCTTCTCGGTCCGGGCGGCAGTTGTGTTGCGTCCTGAGATATGGCTGCGGCCATTTCTTCACACTGCTCAACCGTCAGATTTGACGATTCCTCGTCTTCAAACGTCATTGCACGCTGTTCTCGCTATAAGCTCGCTCTCGCGCCCCGCCGTGGCGCTGAACTGAGTGATTTTCGGCTGATCGGATCCAGCACCGGACAGATGTTAAGGCCGGCCGCATCGTCCCGTGGGACCGCTCCGCGAACTGCGGATGCATCGCATGAAGCGGGTCGTGTGTAAAATTACATCTAGTGCATGTCTGCCGGATCGGCGTTTGGCTCTGAGCGCCTCTTTGTCCACCTAAGCCCTTCACGAACAAGATTCTGCTCCATGAAAATGCAGGCGCGCAGGCGACAGGCGCCACACGCTCATTCCCACCGGGAGGCCGCGACTGCGCCGACCGCGGTCGCGGCGAGGGCGAGCCGTGCCAAGCAACCCATAAGAGGGCCTCCTATAGGCTTAAGCGCTGAAGCGATCGGCGTCTCAGACGACAAATCATTGGCACGACGGATGCGCTAGTAGCCGGAGGCCGGGAGTGGATAGGCACGAGCACACGCAACAGCGGCTATTGCAGCCTGGTTGTGTCAGGTCCCAATCGCGCCCCGTGCCCGCTCTATCAACTGCAGCAACATCGTCGCCGGCCGGGCCTTGGCGCACGTGCTGCAGTGGAGACGGTGGGCCTCGTCATGAACTAAGGTCGTCGGCGCGTGCGGCGAGCGCGGCGGGATCGCTTCCTGCGAGGCCTTCTGCGCGAGCACTGGATCTCAACCCAAGGATAGCCACCGTTGATCGCCTGGTCCGACCGGTCTGCCATCCGACCACATGCCCTCGTTCTCCGCTTCGACCATCGCTGGCTGAGTGAGTACGCTGAACTACCTTCAACCGCAGCTTCTGCCCCGAAGCGGGATCTGGTCGCGACCGCAGAAGACTCGTAGGCAGAAAATCTGCTTGAGATGATATCGAGCTCTGCTGCCGGTCCACGCCTTTAATTCGGCAGTCGCGCCGAAACTGCATAGGCGAGGCACGACGCTCGCGTTATTTTGGGCGAGGTTTCCACCACTATCGGCGGCTTAGCCGTCAGGCGTGCTTTCTAGCCGAACCTATAATCGCGCGAAGGTCTTCGCATGGAAATCGCAGGAGGCCCTATGTCAGGGGGCCCAACCGAACGCTATCACCGGAAACCCGAGATGGGCCAATCCGCCCACCCGCCCCTAAGTGATTGATCTAGCGCATCGACGTGGCACTTAGCAGATGCGTCAATCCATTTGTTCCGCTGTTAGGGATTCTCTCAGGAGGTTTGAATGGCACGGCGCATTTCCTTCGCCATCGCGGTTGTAGGCACCACAGCGCTTTTTAACTCAGCGGCTGAAGCAAGCCACTTTCGGTGCAACAATCGAGCTGCGAATTGCGTGGGCAGTTGTGACACCTTCACTGCTGGCGCCGGTGACTTCCGAGGGTATCAGAACAAATGCATAGTTGCATGCGACCGGCAGGCGACCGCATGCCTAATACGTGCTGACATGCGTTGGCGCCGTGAATACCCCTGGGTGCGCTGAGTTCAGCGCCCTTCCCTTCTCGTGCCCCTTGCGCGCCCTCCTCGCGCGCCGGGCATTGGCGATAACCCATGTCTTTGGACCGCATTTCGAGGAAATTCGTCCGAGCTTGGTCATCGGCGAAGGGGCGGCGGACTTCCAAAAGGTTCGCTCCGGAGGGATGGCGGACCAAATCTGCTCACCTTGAATTCTTCGCATTTTGCGCCCAGAGAGAGCATGGAACTAGTGTCCAGACTTGAGCCGTCCGTCTATTTCGCTACGGAGCGCAGTGAAGTCGATTGGTTTCGTCAATAAGGCTTCTGCACCTCCCTCCAGAGCTCTTCGTCGGGTGTCGTCATCGCCGTAGGCCGTGATCATGATCACAGGCACATCCGGTCTTGACGCTTTCGCTTTCGGTAGAAGTTCAATGCCGCTCATTCCCGGCATATTGACGTCCGACAAAATCAGGATCAAAGGCGCAGTGTTGGCATGACCCATTTTCTTGAGCGCGCTGTCTCCCGAACTAGCAAATTCAATAGTGAAGCGGCCGGAACGGATGTCGCGCCTGAACTGCTGTCGAAACAGGTCTTCGACGTCGGGTTCATCGTCGACCACGAGTATGAGGGCAGTCACGAATGAGTCTCAGCGTTGCTCACATGGGCGGAGCGTGGAAGGACGACTCGAAATTCAGTGAACTGGCCGGCTTGAGTGTCGACGTCAATCGAGCCAGCGTGTTGCTTGACAACGATATCGTAGCTCAGCGAAAGCCCAAGGCCAGTCCCTTGTCCGGGCGGCTTGGTAGTGAAGAATGGATTGAACATCTTCTCCCTCACTTCGGACGGAATGCCCGAGCCATTGTCGCGAATTCGAATTTCGACGCGGTTCCCCAGATTTCTGGTTGTTGCAGTAAGGCGAGGATCATGACCGTTGCGACCATCGTCTGCCTTACGCTTCCTCGCCGCATAGAATCCGTTGTTGATCAGGTTCAGTAGCACACGGGTAATCTCCTGGGGTACCACCTCGGCCTCACCTGCCGCAGGATCGAATTTTTGGTCCACCTTGATATGAAATCCCTGCTCCTCGGCCCGCGCTCCATGATAGGCAAGATTGAGACTCTCCTGAACCAGCGTATTGATGTCGACAGCACGCCGCTCGTCAGAATCGTCGCGCGAATGCAGCAGCATATTCTTCACAATCGAGTCTGCGCGCTTGCCGTGCCGCACCACCTTTTCGAGGTTACTTTTAAGAAGCCTTGCGATTTCATCGGTTTCTCGGCGCATCATCTCGTTCAACGGCGCTGGTTTGAGGATATCACCTAGTTCATCGACCAACTCCGCCGAGAGTGCGGAGAAATTGTTAATGAAATTAAGGGGATTCTTGATTTCATGAGCGATGCCGGCCGTGAGTTGCCCTAGCGAGGCGAGCTTTTCGGATTGAATTAGCCGATCCTGCGCCGCGCGCAGTTCGTTTAGCGAGTGCGACAACTCCTGCGTTCTTTCACGGACTTTTCCCTCGAGAGACTGCCGCTCCTGGTCGAGCGCCTGGTAGAAGCTCGCATTATTGATCGCGGTAGAAGTCTGGCTGACTAGGTTGGCCAACTGGAGTAGGATCTCGCCATCTTGGACAACCCGGCGCTGGTAATGAGCCTGCGCCGCTGTATTCCCTATGAGAAGCAAGCGGGTAGGGTTGCTCGGTTCTCCGCCCAGCGGCGAGGCGATGTACTCGTCCATACCGAAGAGACGCCGCAATGACGTCAACTCGCTGCGGCGACAATCGGGCAAACACACTACCCGCTCCACGCCGTCATAAATTGGGGCGAGCGCCAGCGACGAGGCAGGGAGAACCAGCCTGGCGATGCGAGAACTCTCGGAATCGTCATAGTACCCCTCCATCGTCTCGATGGAGAAAACGTTCGCCCCGAAGCGCTTAAAAAGGATGAGGCAGCGCTCGAAATTGAGTTCGTACAAAACGAATGCGCAGGCAAGTTTCAGGATCGTGGCGAGGTCGATGGTCGTATTGAATTTCTTGCCGAGCTCGTAGAGCTGACGATACGCGCTCATCTGGCCGTCGAGGTGCTCTTGGACTTCGTAGAGCTGACTCTCGGTTGTGACCAAGCGCTTGACCTCATCTGAAAGGCGCTGGTTTTCGATGCGAAGGCGCTCGATCTCGCTCATGCTACCGGTCTTTCCAGGGGACGCGGAGTATAGCGGTGCTGACATTGACTAATCAATAAACCGCTAAGACTACGGCGGTGTAGTTGTGGAAATAGTCGCGGCCTCCTATCGGTCCAATTTCTCCATAGGTGTAGAGGCCTATCCATGGCACCGTGGGCCCAATTTTCTTTTGAAGCTTTTCCAGCATTTGGCTTTTCTGCTGGTAGCGAAAAACGGCTTTGCCGCGGCCTATGCAGTCGAACTGAAACACCATCTTCGGCGCGTTGTTGCCTAGTGTTGACTTGATTTCTTCGCCAATGCGGTCGACGCCGGCCGATATCTTCTGGTGGTCGCGCCGGCTCATCCAGATGCTTGTACCTTCTTCCACCTCGGTCGGAATTGTGATTGACCCCGCCTTGTCATCTTTCGTCGGCATGAAGCGGATCAGATAGTCGTCGTAGCCCTTGATCTGCTCGGGCGCTTTAAATGCTATGCAGAGACTGAGGACCGCCTTGCTCCAATTGTCAATTTCGTCACCGACGAGATATTCCTTGAGCACATCGAGGACTGGCATGCCATCGATCTCGTAGATGACGTTACCGGAGCAGCGGGTCACTTTGCGTTCGCCGCCGATGGGAAGGCAGCCGTGGTTAACTGCCCAAGCAAGCCGAGCTGAACCGGTCAGCAGAACGCACGTGATCCCGTCGGATGTGATTTGATCGTCGCAATATTGATATGTTTGTTTAAATTCCATGTTGTCGGCCGACGTACCTCCGAATAAGGGCAGGTGACGATCAAGCTGCAATTCACTCTTAAGTCCTGCTGCGAATCGGTCGAAATTCAGGGTCAACCCGTCACCAAGCATTATTAGCCCAACCGTATCAGGCTGCACCTCGCAAGCCAGGCTCTGAGCAATGGTCCTTCCCGCGGCTTCCGAATCAGCCTTGAGGCCGGAGGCGATTGCGTTCTTAAAAATCAATTCGTCGGAGCTGATGGCCATCACAGCCACTGAGAAGTTCGACTCGTCGGCTTCGATACCTGCGATGACACCCCCGCCAGACCCGCCGGCGAGTGGAGCACCACCGGTTGCCGCGCGAACCGCATACAGGAGTGCGCGCTGTTCATATCCGACTGAGGCGAACATAAAAACGAAGTCGGGTTCTTCGATTCCCGCCGCCGCCAACGCTTTCTCGGCTGCCTCGCGACCGGCTACCTTCGGGTTGCGGTGATGGCTCATTCCGACACCCGCACTCGTACCCATGGCTTATCCTTCAAATCCCGAGCGGAATGTACGGCTTAGCTCCACGACCAGACTGCCGACGATAACACGCAGCAATGAACGATGAGCACGCCATGCCGAGGCTATTCGCAGAATTAAGCGCTGCCTATGCAAATCCGGCAAATCGCGCGGCGCGGACGGCACCCGTTGCGCCCGCATTCTGCCGAAGGCATAGTGGAATTTGAGATTTTGCCGCAACTTGCCTGAAAGCGCTTCGGATCCTCTTGTCGCGTGCTCCATGGAAAATCTGACGCACTACCCTTTGCTCTTGTTCGTCGTTTCCTTCGTGGTGCTATCGATCCTCGCAACAGCGGGGGCCTGGTTGGGCAGGCGCCTTCCGGACACCGACGACGATCATCGCGAGCATCTCGGTATCATCCTTGCGGCCACCCTGACGCTGCTCAGCCTGATCATTGGTTTCAGTTTTTCCATGGCGACGAGTCGCTATGAGCAGCGCAAGAATTTCGAAGAAGCTGAAGCCAACGCCATCGGAACCGAAATGCTGCGCGCCGACTTTCTGCCTTCTGCTGCAGCTGCAAACGTGCGCAAGCTTCTTGCCGAATACACTGGCCTGCGGATCCAGTTCTACCTCGAACGGGACGACGATCAGCGCAAGCGGATCGACAAGCGGACGGCCAAGTTGCAGGGCGATCTCTGGTCCGCAGTTCGTGCTTCGTCATCAGCACAGCCAACGCCGGTAGAAGCGCTGGCGCTTGCCGGCATGAACGACGTGATCAATTCGCAAGGGTATGCACAGGCGGCATACTGGAATCGGATCCCCGTCGCCGCGTGGTTTCTGATGGCGGCGATCGCACTGTGTTCCAACGCGCTGATGGGCTATCGCTCGCGAACCGGAAAATCCGGCGGGGGGCTGGTTTTGGTACTTCCGCTGATCATTTCGGTTGCCTTCCTCCTGATCGCCGACATCGATGCTCCGCGGCATGGCTTGATCGAGGTCCGGCCGCAGAATCTGGAAAGCCTGGCGAAGTCCCTTAATGGTTAGGTGCAGGTCATCTACGTCCACACAGATCCCGGAGACTTTCCAAGCACGACAGGGGCGGCTTGGTACGACGACGACGTCCGGTTTTGATGCTGTGGACGGCTGCCCCACGGGCACGAGAGTGCCAAAGACTGGGCGCCGTTTGAGGCTCCCACGATGCGGAGGAGCAAGGAGAATCTTCACTTGCGGCGTTGATCGGAGCAACCATGTGTTCGGTATTACTCATGACCGCGGGCTATAATGACCTCCGCGGATCAGGTGCCGATCAAAAGCGCGCATTGAAGATGCTATGGCCCATGTGGGTTGTCCTGAGCGCCGGATCGACCGGCGCTGTGCTGTTCGCCCTTCCGACCGTTGCACTGATCTTGGCGGCTGGCCGGGCTGAAGAACGTTCGAGGCTTAAGGTGCTCAGCCCTGCATAAGCGTGGATTCCGAGTGACTACTTGTGGAGGCCTGCGCAAGGCCCCGCTTGTCGCTGGCAGGCGCAGCCCTAAGCGGGACGCGCCCTGGCTCGCCCTTTCTTCTTCTCCTCCGACACCCTATTCGCCAACGCGGCCTTTCGCAGTTCAACTGCCTCGCCAAGCGCGGATCTCCGGCGCCGAGCCAGAGGTCGCCTTTAGGCCGACGCAGCGTGACCAGAGCTACAAACCGGCCACTTGCCTTCCGGCAGCCTGTGAATACTCTGCCCATATTGTGATTTGGGGCTCCAAGTGGGCGCTCTTCGGTTATTGCTTCTATTGATTTTTGCGATCTCGCTAGGCTCCGCCCCGGCGCAGGCCGAGCGGCGCGTTGCGCTGGTGATCGGCAACTCCGCCTACAAGAGCGTGCCCCGCCTCCCCAACCCCGTCAACGATGCCACGCTTGTCGGGGGCATGTTGAAGAAGGCCGGTTCGACGTTGTCGATACCAAGCTCGATCTGAGCGGGCGACCGCGCGCCTAGTGCGTGCTGACATGCGTTGGCGCCGTGAATACCCCGGGGTGCGCTGAAGTTAGCGGGCTTCCCTTCTCGCGAGGATTGTTTGCCGCCGGACGCCGCACCGAGGCCAGCGTTCCGCCCTGACTCTACCTCGTGAACGGTTGTCTGTAGCAACTTGACTAGTTGATTATAGAGAATGTCGAGCCGCTGCCCCGCCGTCTCAGTTTCTGACAAAGTATAGCGGAGTTCTGATCGTCAGCTGATAGGCGGGCTTTGGTGTCCATGCAATCAGGGCTGTGATACCAAACAGGCGATTATCGTTATCGTCCAGCCGGTCGAGGTCGAACCGTACAATTGGCTGAGTAAAGGATGGCACTGTCGCAAGGTTCAGCAGCTGCGCACCACCGAATGATTGAACGCCGACGCGACCCGTGAACTTCCAGTTGTTGGGCCACTGATAGTAGCCGCCGAGATAGCCGATGGTATTCGGGTTGATGGTTGCGAGTGGAGAGTCGACATTGATCCTCGTGTATTGGACGCCGGCCAGCAACCCGTTGGTCTCGTCTTCGTTCAGCGCATAGTCGAGCTCCAGAATGTTGTTAAGGGACGTCGTCGCGAGCGCCGAGTCCGGCACGGACCTCGTGACGGTGGTCTGCAGTGTAATCGTTGGTATCGATCCGCCATTCTGCTGATAAAGGTCAGCTTGGAAACCCACGTTCCAGCTAGAGATCGCAAGGGACGACCAATCAGACGTCCCACTTTGCAAAGCGCTCGCCGTGAACCCGCCATACAATGAAACGGTGTCGCTAACATCGACTGTCAGCGGAACGTCGAGTGCGATGCTTTGGCTTGACGGCGAAGAAGGTACCGGAAGTCGCGGAGAACTCGACAGATCCGAGAGAGTTCGAAGCGCCGCGATGGCCGTCGACAGTGAAGGACTGCTGAAGCCGATCGAAAGTGTATTGGCGGGCACTGTGGCGTAGTTCGTTCTCAAATCCAGATAGATATTAGGCCACGAAGTCGATCCGGATCCGCTATTGCTGTCGCTAGGATCCTGAGCCAGGACAGGACCGGAGAGACATACCAAAGTCGGCACTAACATTAGGCAACAGTACGATCGAACCACACCGGTAAAACCTAGCTCTTGCGCCGTCCCTTTGGTTCGAGCTCGGAAAGCGAACATTTTCATCCCAACCGGCCGCTTGATAACTGCGGCAGTATGGGGCGGATGTAATAGCTTGTCCAATGTGGCTCTAATGTCTGATTCTGGCCCATCGCTGCCGTTGATGCGACTCGGTTGAATGTCGACACCGGAAGCATGCGGGGTCGGCAAACTGGCGCTCCTGATCCGAAGCAGAAGCGAAACGAGAACCGCGTCATTGAGGACGGGGGCTCCTCTAGGCGACCCGTTTCACGCCTCGAGGCCGCCATGTCCCTTTGCCGGCTGGAAGGAGCGTAGGGTTGGCGCGTACGCCACCAATCATGCCCGATAGTGTCCTGGTGGCTATTTGTCCGCCTCGCGCGCGCGGATACCGACGGCCCGGTCTTCGACGAAAAGAAACTCGATCCCGAACTCTTCGTTCGCATATTTGGATGGTAGCGATAGAGGAGTCGAAGCCTTAGCCTAACCGGGGCGCAAGCGCCCGCGGGGAACGCGCCGTGGCTCGCCCTCTCGTCTTCCCATTCGGCAAGCCATTCGCCAACGCGGCCTTTCGCATTTCAACTGCCTTCGCCAAGCGCGGATCCTTCTTCGCAGCTTCGTAGGCCGGCAACACCGCTTCCATCCACATCAGCATGCCTTCGGCCTTGAACACGACGCGGTCGGCGGCGCTGTAGACGGTCTGGGTAATTGCAGCAACCTCGCGCGACATCTTGTCTGCGCCGCTCACGCGGTGATCCAGGAGCGCGGATGCATATGCACCTTCGCCGAAATTCTCAAAGAAACTCGTGACCGACCGACGCTCGTCATGAGGGCCAATCCGGTTCGGCAGCCCAACGACGGTAAGTAGGTCCGGCCAGCCCGGTTTGCGTCCTGCCAAGGCATCGAGCGCGTGATTGAGGGAGGAAGGTGTAATCGCCTTGTCCAGGTGGGCCGGTACGCGATTGTCGTTAGGTTGTGTAGCGGCGAGAGCGCGCACAACATACTTGTTGCGGTCCTGCGGAAACGCCCAGGTCGACACCGCGCCCAACTGCTGTTTCGAGTACCGCGCCACTCTTTCGAGGATCTCGAGCGCAATAGGCGGCACGCTCAACTTGATTTCGCGCTTGTTTTTCACCTCCTCAGGTTTCCAGGTATAGACACGCCACCCGACACGTTCCGGCGCAGGATCAGGAAGCCAGCGATCGGAGCCCAACGCGAGCATATTCACCAGAGCGGAGCTCCGTTGGGGGATCGTCCATGAAACCTGCAGGGCACCCAGTACGGCATCGTTGTTATTGCCTCCCAAAGGCCTGACGGCCTCCAGAAGCGCAATGAGCATCCCGATCTGCGCCGGGGTCAGATAACGCTTCGAGCGGTCCTCCATCTCATACTCGTGGGATAACGCCTCCCACCAAGTAGCGGCCGGGTCGAGGCCAGTGAAGCGCCGCTTTTGCTTGAGTCCCCAGCGCAAGACCCGCTTTGCGAGATCGACGTATTTTGCTCCAGCGGAGGGACCTGAACCGCTGGCATCAATGTGGTCCCGAACTTCTTCAAGATCTTCGAGGCGGAGCTCCTTTACGAAGCGCTTCTTGAGGTCGGCGTTTTCCGGCCGATCTCGCAATCGGGTCTCAAGCTCGGTAATCGACGAAGGCGCAAGGCGCAATTTGGCTGCTTCATTCCGACCGCCATCTTTCGAGCTTTTGGTTCGTTGCGCGTATTGATTAATCAGCGTCTCGAAAGTCCACAGTTCTCCCTTTAGGGCTTCAGCGCGATCAACTGCGATAGCGACGGACTTTTCGTCGCCACCCATCAGCCTGGTTTCGATGACGGCGTCCGGATCGCGCCCGTTTTTGATCGCGAATATTGCCTCGGTGGCGATCTTCTTCACCTGGGCGAAAGTGAAGTCTCTCACCGCGCCAAGCCGCCGTTTGACAACCGTGGATTTCTGGCCTCGGACGCGAGTGCGGGCCTGCACATAGTAGGCGACCTCCCCGCCCCTGACGCGGACGCTCAGGCCTCTGGGATTATCGATAGCGAACTGGCATTCAGCGTCCGCGTCGCGCTTCGCGCCGGCCTCGCCAAGCAAATCCTTCGTCAGCGCGTATCGCTTGTTTGCCATTCGCGGCCATTTGGGGATACATGGGGATACACCCATATGGAGACGGAAGGCCCGCCCTGCAAGCGGTCGATTTAGATCGCCCGATAACCTATTATATTATCAACAAAGTTTGCTTTTGATACCGCTCCAGGTGATATCCTGCTTACAGGCAAGTGGTTTTGTAAACCGAAGGTCGGGGGTTCAATCCCCTCAGCCGGCACCACCGATTTAGCCGACACCGCGGCCTGATAGATCGGGGCACTCCTCCGTCTAACGACAGCTAGAATCGATTTCCCACGCAATCACGTCAGAGCTTTCCGGGCGACCGTTACACTCAACTCGAGCAGCGGGTGCTTCTCGTTCCTGACTATAATGAGGACCTGCGCCCCCTTTGCCGACGCAACGTCTCTGGCAATCGAGGTCGCCATTGCGATCGCCTCTTTTTCGGCGGCTTCCGGGCCGGGCAAATCCACCCCATCCTCGTCGACCGCAGCGAAAAAGTCGTCCTTGATATCGAAGTAGAACTTCATGGCTCAGAGCGACGGATTGAGATGAAGGTAAAGCACGTCGAAGTCTGCTATTTCGCGCAACCTGGCTTCATCAAGGATCGATATTCTTCCCCGCTCCAGGTCCAACACGCGCTGAGCACGTAGCTGCTGAACGACCCGATTCATGTGGACCACACTGGTGCCGACGGCGTCGGCGAGGAGTGCCTGAGAGGCCGGAAAGTCGAAGGACAGGCCGTCCGCTCGACCGATCGCCTTCAATCTGGTGTAAAGCTCAAGCACGAGATGCGCCACGCGGCTTGTGGCTTCGCGTTGACCAACGTTGCAAATCCACTCCCGGAAGATCGCGGCGTCGGTCAGTGTATCGCGCCAAAGCGCTTCGGCCACGTTAGGCCGCTTTCTTATCAGTGAGCGCACCGCTGCATGCGGAATGAAGCCGAGAACGCTATCGCCAAGCGTGCTGACGTCATGGTCCATCACATGTAGAAAGAGACCCTGCAGATCGGGAATGTCGCCGGGTTGGTGAAAGGCCATGATTTGGCGGTGGCCATTGCCGACGATCTTTGATCTCAGGATAAAGCCATCAACGACAAGGCAGCACGCCGAAGGTCGATCTCCGAGAGAAACGACCGGCTGACCGCCAGCCATCCGTTTCACCGTGATTGGCAGATGACGGATAGCGGCCTCGTCCTCTTCATCAATTTCGGTGCTGACCCGCAACCGCCTCAAGAAAGGTTCGAAAATTTCCGCGTTATTCATCGTTAGCTCCGGTCGGCAAACGAGTTTTTGTGACGTTCGTTCCAATCCGGACGGCTAGCTATTGTCTCACGCGAAGCAGAGGGACTGCCGCAAATTCCAACCCTCGGCGGAACCCACGGGAACGGCGTCGATTCATCTTGCCGCGAAGCCTTGGAGCGAAATTTGACGCGCAACGCTCACTTCGAATGTGCGCTGCTTTGCTGGAAGTGCTCGGCGCCTGATATCTCCACCCAGGCATGTTTCGACTGTTCGAAAACCGAGCGGATGGGCGCCGGGTAGTTCGGAACCGCGATCGCGCCCACGGCAACGCCGATCATCGCAGGCAGATTGTCCGCCTTCCAATAGACCGTCGAACCGCACGCGGGGCAAAAATAGCTGCGGACCTTGCCGCCGCTTGCGGCTGTCCGGACGTACTCCTTCGACGTCCCTGAGATCGTGACGCCCTCCGCCGGATAGAACGCACCGACCCCGAACGGCGCGCCGGTTCGACGCTGGCAGTCAATGCAGTGGCAGGCGACGACGAGGCTGGAAGGTCCTGCAAGCGACAGCGCGAGAGCGCCGCACCTGCATTGGGCATCGATCATCGAAGCTCCTTCCTCCTCAATTGGCTGACAGGTTCTGTCGCTCGGCTGGAGCGCAGAGCAATCCAGGACGGACCCTCACTCCTTCGCAACCTCGAACGCCAGCAGTGCGTTGCCGGCGACGCCGCCCCACTGGCCGTAGCCGGAATTGGTGTAGAGCATTCCGCCGGCGATGATCGACCCGGGGCCGTCGATCGCGCCGCCATGACCAGGGGCGCCGTTCACCGTCGTATAGTCTCGCGCCGTGTCGTATTCCCACAACAGCTTTCCGTCGGCTGTCGCGTAGGCGCGCAGAAAGCCGCTGACGCCGCCGGAAAACACGACGCCGGGGATCAGGCTCACGGCAGCCGACAGCGCAGGGCTGCATTGGAGGCGATCGCCACAGGCGACAGGAGATACTTCCATCGCAATTTTCCCACTGGCGAGGTCGAGGCCGAACAGGCCGCCGCCTTGGGTGGCATCGAGCCGCCGCGTACCATCGCGCAGGAACCGCACGTCGGAGTTCGCGACATAGATGCGATCCTGGTCGGCGGCCGAGCCCCACTCGCTGCCGCCGAGCGCACCGCCCTTCCCGATCCGCGTCTGCCACAGGATCTTGCCGCCATCATCAGGATCGAGCGCGTGCACGACGCCGGACTTCTGCGCGATGGCAAGAACGCGCCTGCCGTCACGCAAGGTCACGAGGATCGGCGACTGGCCAAAATCGTGGTCGGGCCCGTGATCTTCAGGACAATTGGTCTTGTCCGCGCCGAAGCACGCGACGATAAAGGCGTCGCTCGGGGTCGCCTGCTGCTTCCAGAGCAGCTTACCGGTCGCAAGCTCGAAGGCGAGGACCGCATCGGCGGTTGCGGCGGGTGGATTCGAATAGGAATTGCTAGTCGCGACGTAGACGGCGTTGCGTTTCGGATCAATCGTCGGTGCCGACCACACCGCCGCGCCGGACGGGCCGAACAGCTGCGTGCCTCTCGCATTCTTGCCGGTCGGATGCGGCACCTCGGGGATCGTGTAGGCCTGCCACACCGGCTTGCCGGTCACTGCCTCGAGCGCGACCACGCTGCCGCGGAAGGTACAGCATTCGTAACTGGCCTGCGAACCGGCGGCCTCCTCCAGCGAGGAGACCGGGATATAGAGCACGCCGGAATGCAGCGTCGGCGCGCCAGTGATGCGCGCTGCCGGATGCTCCTCGACCTTCGTCTTCCAGATCAGCGCGCCAGTCAGTGCGTTCACCGCATAGGCATTGGCGCGCAGGTCACCGAAGAAGATCGCGAACTGATCGGTGCCGGGAAGCGGCCCGAAGCTGATCGCCGCGCGCACCGCGGCATCGGTCGGCAGCGTCCACCGCGTGCAGCCGCTTCGCGCGTCCAGCGCGTGCACCTTGCGGTCAGTGCCGCCGATAAACAGCAGACCGCCCACGATGGTCGGCGGCGCAAACGACACCGAGGCGCCGGGAAAGGCATAAGCCCATTTCAACCGCAGGCGCGGCACCTCTTCCGCGGTGAGGCCGGCCATTTCGGCCGACTGGAAGCGGCTGTTGGCAGCGTCGACGCCCCAGCCATTCCAGCGCGGACCATCGAGCGGTTGCGGAAAGAAATTGACCTGCTGCGTGCAGCGTCCCTCCGCATCGACTGCATTGTCGCCCACCGCGGCCTTGCCGGTAACGAAGGCGGCAATCGCGCGCCGTTCCGAGTCGCTGCGGTCCTTCGCCATCGCCGCCATGCTGCCGGAAGTCAGCGTTCCCAGCACATGATCGAACGACATCGCCTGCATGGCGCCGTGGCCTGGCACACGGCTCTGGCCATCACCGCCATCGTGACATTGCGCGCAGTGGCTTGCGTAGAGCGCAGCGCCGTCCTGCTGCGCCAACGCAGGCGCGCAGCACCAGACCAGCATGGCGACGGCGACAACACTCGGTCTCATGGCGTGCTCCAACATCGTCACCGCAATGCGAGACGGCATCATGCAACCAAAAGTATAGCGCGACGGCAATCACTCACGCAACGGACGTTCCGCCCGCATCCGTCATATCCCCCGGGGCAGTGAGGACACGATCGGGCAGTTCATCGAGCCGCCACAGCCCGAGGCTCTTGTCGCGCCAGCCGCCATCGCCCTCCTCGCAACGCTCGTTGATCAGCTCGCGCGGCGCCGGCCAGTCGAACGGCGCCTTCTCCATGTTCAGCGCCCGCCAGTCGCCGTCCTCGCAATCGCGATTGTCGTCCCATTCGGGAAACGTCGTGACCAGCAGGAAACGTGCGCCGCTGGCGCGAAAGTTCGCGACGGCGCGGACGATGTTGTCGAAACTCAAATGCACCAAGCAGTCCCGGCACAGCACCACATCGGCGCGCGGCAGTGCATCGCGCGTGATGTCGGCAACGAGAAACCGGCCTGACAACTCACCGCCAGCCACGCGCTTGCGATTGGCCGCGATCAGCGACGGCACGATGTCGATGCCGGTGTAGTCGAGATGCAGCTTGATGCGACCGATCCAACCCGCGTCGCCGCAGGGCGCATCGAGCAGCGAGCGCGCGCCGAGCCGTTGCAGCAGTGCAGGAAGCATCTCGCGGACCGCGACGGTCGCGGGATCCTCCGAGCCGAGGCCCGACACCGAACTGGCCGCACCCCACAGGTTAGTCCGCTCGATCCGCTCGAACCGCGCGGCGAGGCCGAGGCCGACAAAATTCTCGCGGTCGGCGGTGAACCGCTCATGGGCGAGCACGGGTGGGCGCTTGGAGATCATCGTCCGGACCTTAAGACTACGTTGTGAACACTGTGGTCATGCGTTCCATCCGAATCTCATCCCATCCTCAAACCGGTTTCTGCCACTCCATGATGTGGAAGTAAGGCACCCGGCGATGAAAGGCATTCCTGTCGGGGTCGCCGCCGCTGGGCTGCGGCTCGACGAAAAGGCGCAACAGGAGCCCCTGATCGAGTAGCAGCGTCATGTAGGTGCTGAGCGGACGATGCCAGTTCAGAATTCGGATGCCGCGCCATGTCACCCAAGTCGGCCGCTCCTCCATGTAATGATCGATGTTGAAGCGCAAGGCGCCGTCGCCGTCACGCGTCCAGCCGTCGGGCGGACCCGCGGTGTTGAAGCTGGTCAGATTGGCAATCAGCAGCGTACCGCCCGGCCGCAGCGCTGCCACGATCTTCCCGATCGCTGCACCGAGATGCGGCATGTCGACCAGGCTGAGATAGCTGCCGACCAGATCAAATGGCGCTTCGATCTTCATTGTTTCAGCTCGGCCAAGCCGGTAGTCGCCCTGCGGGTCCAATTTCATGGCACGCGCGAGCAGCGCTTCGGTCGGGTCGATGCCAGTGGTGCGGATGCCGGCGCGCTGCATGATGCGACAGAAGCGCCCCTCGCCGCAGCCAACGTCGAGCGCATTGCGGAAGCCGCGCCCTTCGATCCGCGCTCGCATCGGCGCGTCCAGCACGAAGCGGCGACCATAGTCGCCGTCTTCACCCTGCTCGACGATCCAAGCAGCCGCGGACGCGGTCCAGCCGTCGCTGATATCCTCGTTCATGGATCGACCTTCGGGAATGGACGTTGGCCGCACGCATTTCGGGCGCGGCTACTGACCACAGATTGGATCAGAGTTCAACATGAGGTAGCATGCGCATCCCATGCGTCCCTATACCAGCCGAGAGATCGCCAAGATCACCGCGGGTGCTGTCGCGGCGATCGTCGCAACGGGCTTCCTGTTCGCGATCGCGATGTCCCTCTTGCTGCCGCAATAAATCAGCTGCTTGCCGGGGCGCCGTGCCGCCGGAGTTTGTGCCACCCAGCCGGTTGCTGTCGCTCACCAGCATCTTGGCCGTGGAAAGCACTTGGCCAGCGTCGAGGACGACGCTTCAAGCTCGGTGGACGCCGCGCCCACCGTCTTGATCTCGCCGGCTGCGCGCTCAAAGCCGTCGGCAAGGTTGACCATATCGCGCTTGCGCTGATGGGCGGCTTGCTTCTCAACCTCGATCTGCGCTGCCGTGAGACGACCTCGATCCGTGGTTTTTGAAGATTTGTCTTTGAAGATTTGTCCTGGCCATGTCCCGATCGCGTCCCGCCGGCAGTTTGGGGAGCGATCCGGGCATGGTCAGGCGGAACCCGTGAAGGGCGTCGGCCGTTGTCGACCCATGCGGATCAGGGAAGAAAATCGAAACATGTTTCTGCTGGCCACGGTGACGCTGTGCTGTAGCGCCTTGGCCGGGGCTGTTGCGCTGTTCGAACAGTCTCCCTGGCCGGCTCCGGCAAAGCAGCGGGCTGAAACGGTAGCAATAGACGGGACCACGCCGACGCCGGTTCGGGTGGTCGGGGCGCCGTTCGAGCCCAACCTCAATCCGCGGGAGCGCTAGCGCTCACCCCGGCGAGACGTCGGCGCCCTCCTCCGGACGGCGTTTGGCGCGGGCCAACTCCTCAACGAACGCGATCACCTCCGCCCGTTTGTCGGGCGGCAGCGATAGGAACGCGCGGACGAGCCTCAAGCCCTCGGCTTCGGCTGAATGGTCTGCTTTGGCATCCATTCCCCACTGTCGGGCGGCCGGGAAAAATATGCAATCCCCCACCCAACACCTTCTTGATTCGGCCGGCCAGCTTTGCTGGAATGGCGCCAACAGGGGTGCACCATGAAGTGGATCGCGGAACGCGACGCGCTGATCGCGCAGACAATGGCTTTCGTCCAATCGGTAACCGGCAAAAAGGATGACTTGCATCCACCGGAGATCCCGACGGCGACAGTGGCCGCGTCGGTGCAGATCGCCCCCGTCAACACCATCATGGGGACCGAGCCACTTAAGGCCGCTCCGCCGCAGCCGTTACCTCTCCCGTCGCCCCGGGTGGCGAGCCACGACGTCCGCACCGAAATACAGGCCCGCATCGCCAATTTCCGCAAGCATCAGGAGCGGTTCGAGCGGGAGCGCGAGGAATATTGCGCGGCCACCCTGACCAAATTGCGGGCCGCCATCCGCGAGCCCTCCTCCCGTCCACCGGCTGACAAGTAAAGCCGGATCTCCCGTCGCTGGCCTAAAGCCAGGACCACACTAGCCAGAGATTGGCCGCGCAGGCGCCGAACAGGGCCAGCGTGAGGGGCAGCAGCATGTGCCCGCAAGAGGTTTTCAGGTCCGTCGTCATGACCGAAAACATCCGCTGATTCCGCCAAATGAGTCCCGTGGATTCTTTTTTCCGGGATTCAGGACTCGTTAAGGACTCAGGACCCGGCGGCCCTGATCACGGCCGCGTGATCGACCGGCGAGCGGAACCCCTACCCCGTCAAATTCGTTAATGCGCTTTCCAGGAGCGGGAACAATGCCCTACGCCCTGTTCTGCAACGATGCCCAGATCAGCAAGGCCTATCCTGACGAGTCCGACGTCTGGAGGCTCGCGCAGCGAAGTGGCCTCGTCGTGGACGTAACTGCGGATGACAACCGTCCCGGGCCACGCCGGGTGCTCGACAACGATTACGAGATCAAGCCGTGCCGGGCCGCACAGGGCGAGGACCCGGCCCGGAACAAGGCCGAGGCTGATCGCCAAGCGAGGATGGAGCTTGAGCTGAATTCCTAAAGAGGAATCGAAGCTGGGAAGCCAGAGCTCAGGAAAAGCTTAGGGGGTCGCGGTGGCCAGTGACGCCTGCTCGCCCGCCAGAGCCACGCAGGCCTTCCGGCGATGCAGCCCACGGATCGCGCCGGTGACCTTCAGCACCTTACCGGAGGAGCACGAGGCGTCCTTGACGAAGGCCACCTCGTAGGGTGCCAGCATCAGAGGCTCGGATTTGAGGATTGTTTGGGCAGCGCACGGCAAACTGACGAAGCACGAGAGCACCACAGCCGACACCAAGATACGCATGTCCGTCGTCCCACCAGCCCGGTAATTGTCATATAACGCGTTCCGGCGCGCGAGTTCCGTAAGCTGCAAAAATTATTTTTGCTTTACCCGAGCTCCATGACGCGCGCGAGAAAGCGCCCGCCAGAACGTTTGCCTGCAAATGACGCGCCAGATGGTTGACGCGATGCAAACAAAGGACTTGCGAACGAGGGCTGGGCAAACGAAAGGCCGGCGAGAGCCGGCCTTTGTCAGGTCGTGGGTCGCTGGTGGCGCGTCAGTAGCGCGAGGCTGCCGGACCGCCCCAGCCGAAGCGGTAATTCACGCCGACCTTGACGGTATGCTCGTCCTCCCGGCCGCGGACGCCGACGACGTCAGCCGGACCGGAGGTGATCGTCGTGTTGCCGAAGTTGTAATATTGGTACTCGGCCTTGGCCGACCAGTTCGGCGCGAACATGTATTCGAGGCCAGCGCCAACGGTATAGCCGTCCTTGCTGTTGCCGCTGGCGGTGAAGGGCTGCGGGACGCCGGCGACATTGACGCCAAGACCGCCATTGCGCCAGGCATAACCGCCCTTGGCGTAAAGCAGCGCCGGTCCCCAGGTGTAGCCGATGCGACCGGTCACCGAGCCGAGCTGGTCGGTATTGGAGGTCACCTGCGTGCCCAGCGGGAACGTAGCGCCGCCGTTGTTGGTCGGCAGCCAGGAATACTGGGCCTCGACACCCATGACCCAATTGGGCGCGAACTGGTAGTCGAAGCCGCCCTGAACACCGCCGAGGAAGCGCGCGTCGCTCGACTGGAAGCTGCTGTCGCCGGCAAAGGCGCCGCCGACATGGCCACCGATGTAGAAGCCGGTCCAGTTGTAGATCACCTGCGGCGGCGTGTAGGCCGGAGCCTTGGTGTAGGTGCGCGCCTGCATGTCGGCTGCGGCAGCCGGCGCAGCCAGCGCAAGCAGGGCAACCGCGCCCAGCAAAATCCTCTTCATGATTATCCCCGTTCTTTCAATTCGACACTCAGGAAACAACGTGGCGTGAATTGGGTTGCTTCGAGGCGATGCCGGAACGTTGATCGTTCGTTACTGTGACGGAGCGGCAACAGCGCGATTTTGTTCCGTCCGACAGGCGCGTGCCGACGGTTTTTTCCGTCGGAAACAAAACCTGCCGTAACGATTAGTCGCAACGCGAAACCACCCCGTTCAAAGCTCCCCGAAATGTGATCCGGCAGCTCCGGCGGGCTTTGTCTATCACCAAGCGATGAAGGTGGGCTTTGCGCTACCGCGTCATCTTTTCAAGTTCCGGAAAGGGTACGTAAACCGCGCCCGCGCACAGCTCGCTGGCGCGATCGACGACGCGGTCCGCCCGGCCGTTGACGAAGATCACGGCGCGCTCCCTCATGGCCTTGTAGGTGCCGTCGGTCTCGCGTGGGGTGAAGTGCAGGCAACTGACGTAGAACTGGCGGCCTCCGACCTCGCGCTGCGCCGGCTCGGCCATGCTGGCGTCACGCACGCCGACGGGATTGTTCAGATAGCTGCGCATCAAGGCCAGCGTGTCGCCACGGAAATTATCCGGGAACGGTTGTGGACCTCCGGCCTGGGTCCCCTCCATCAGGGTTGGACGGTCACCATCGCTGCCGAAACATCCCGTGAGCGCCAGCAGCAGTGCCAGCATCAACGCCAAGCTCACTGCGCGTTCCGCTAGTCGCCGCACCGCTTACGCTCTCCGCTCGATCAGTCTCGGAGACGTTCCAGCCCCAAGGTTGCAATGATGCATGTCTACAGGTGTTTTGCCCGACGAGTCAAACAGATTCGTAAAATCCGCAAATACGCCACCCCTTAAACCATTGATTTATCTACGACCCGCTACTGTGCATGGGGTTGTTTTCGAGGTTTTGTTTGCGGCCGCCAAATCTGGGACGTTGCTCGCGGGCTTCAGCATGGTCATACCGGCCCGCCGCCAGCACCTCGAGCTTTCGCGCAAGGCGTGACGAACGGGCCGGGCCTGAATTCCTCGCGCGGCGGCCGGGGCAATGCTAGGACGCCGCCGCGCAGGCTCAGTCGTTAGCTGCGCTTCTCCATCGTCGCCGGCTTGGTCACGTCCGGCTGCGTCTTCAGCGACTTCTTCGCTGACAGATGCTTGTGGTGGTGGCGATGCTTGCGCACGGTCTTGTGCTCGTCCGGTGTGACGGCGGCGTTGGCGTTCATCGCCTTCGACTTGGTGTCCACCTTGGCATCGGTCTTGACGTCCGAAGCCTTGACGTCCGAAGCCTTGACGTCCGAAGCCTTGACGTTGGCCTTGAGGCCGGCATCGGGTTTCGCGGCGGTGGTCGACACCTTGGTCTGGCTCTGGTCTGCCTTGATCACCGGCGTGGTCGTGGTGGTCTTGGCGGTCTCGGCTGCGAAGGCCGGGGCTGCGATCACGGAGGCTGCGAGCAAGGCTGCGGAAATGGTCTTCAACATGGTTGGTCTCCTCTTGGAAGGATCTTGAGGCGGGCGCCCTCTCGCCAACCCTTTGATCGTAGGTTGGAGCCTAGGAGGCTCGCACTGAACCCAATCTGAAGCCCACAGCAGGCTCCCGTTCATCTGGATGACAAGTTTGTCATCCGCCCTAGGCCAGGATGCCGGGAATGTTTTTGCCTGATGGGTGTTCCGGTCTTTGGGCAATCGTGTAGGATCGCCACGTTCCATACCGGAGAACTTATATGCGCAAACTCTCAATGCTTCTTGTGCCGGGACTTGTCGCCGTGTCGTTGGCAGCGGCGCCGGTGCTGACCAGCGCCTATGCCGCCGGCAGCGATGAGCCCTCCTCGCCACCGAAATCCGACACCTCGACCAAGAAGGGCAAGAAGAAGAGCTCCTCGGTCAGCGATCCGAAATTCCTTGCTGCCTATCGCACCGCCTACACCACGATCTATGACAATCACGACTACACCGGCGCGATCGGCCAGCTGAAGTCGCTCAAGCGCGACGACGTCGCCGACGTCGCCAATCTGATCGGCTACTCCTATCGCAAGCTCGGCGACTACCAGTCGTCGAAGGTCTATTACGAGCTCGCGCTGAAGGACGATCCGAACCACGTCCGCACCTGGCAGTATTATGGCCTCTGGCAGCTCGAGCAGGGCAACCGCGAGCAGGCGCAGTATCACCTGAACAAGCTCGCCTCGCTCGCCGGCACCGACAGCTCCGAATATCGCTCGCTCGCCGCCGCGCTCGACAAGCCGACCGGAGCGACCCTCGTCTATTAAGAACATCGCATCTCCGAATGGGACGAACGGGCACAACCTCAGGGTTGTGCCCGTTCTGCGTTCTCGGTTAGCCTCTCGCATCAAACACTCTCCTGGTAAATCGGTGCGCAATGGACAAGTGGCTGCGATCCGCGATCGACTACATCGGCTCCTGGATCGAATTCCAGCACACCACAATCCAGCAGCCGGGCGTCATGGTCGCCTTCGTCCATCGCGGCGAGGTGGTTGCCGAGCATGCGTTCGGCCTCGCCAATCTCGACACCGGCGAGAAGCTCACCCCGCGCCATCGCTTCCGCATCGCCTCGCACTCGAAGAGCTTCACCTCGGCCGGCGTCATGAAGCTGCGCGAGCAGCGCAAGCTCCGGCTCGACGATTCCATCGGCCAACATGTCGCCGGCCTGCATCCGCGCGTCGCCGAAACGACGATTGCGCAAGTGCTCTCGCACAGCGCGGGACTGACGCGCGACGGCGCCGATTCCGGCCAGTTCATCGACAGCCGTCCCTATCTCGACGCGAACGAGCTGCTCGCGGAATTGAAGCGGCCGACCGTAATCGAGCCGGGCACACGCTTCAAATATTCCAATCACGGCTTTGGGCTGATCGGTCTCGTCATCGAGGCCGTGACGAAGGAGCCCTACCCGGTCTGGATCAAGCGCGAGATCATCGAACCTGCGGGCCTGCGCGAGATCGAGCCGGACGCGCCGCTTCCCAAGGGCGCGTCGTTCGCGCGCGGCCACACTCGCAAGCTGCCGTACGGAGAGCGATGCGTGATCCCCGGCGACAATCCCGCGCACGCGATGGCCTCCGCCGCCGGCTTCATCGCGACCGCCGCCGATACCGCCCGCTTCTACGCGCAGCTCGCGCCCAATGCGAAAAAGAGCGTGCTATCGGTCGCAAGCCGCCGCGAGCTGACGCGAAACCATTGGCGCGTGCCGCAAAGCTTCGAGGCCTATTACGGCCTCGGCGTCAACGCCGGCAAAACCGACGGCTGGGATTGGTTGGGCCATGGCGGCGGCTTTCAAGGTTACATCTCCAGGACCTGCTCCATCCCCGCTTGCGAGCTCGCGATCAGCATCCTCAGCAACTCCATCGACGGCGCGGCCCCGTTCTGGATGGACGGCGCGATGCAGATCCTGCGCGTCTTCCAGTCCCGTGGTGCACCCGACCGCCGCGTGCGCGACTGGACCGGCCGTTGGTGGACGATCTGGGGCGCGAACGACCTCGTGCCGGTCGGCAACCGCGTGCTGGTCGCCAATCCCCAGTTCAACAACCCGTTCATGGACGCCGCCGAGATCGAGGTCACCGGCCGCGACACCGGCAAGCTCGCCTGGGCCGCCGGTTACTCCAGCCACGGCGAGCCGGTGCGCCGCGTCCGCGACAAGCGCGGCAAGGTCAGTGACGTCTGGATCGCGGGCGCCAATATCAAGCCTGCGGCCGTCGTAGCCCGCGAGATCGCGCGGCGATACAAGCCGCGCAAGCGACGGGCTACTCCCGAATGAGAGTCTCGACTTCGCTCCGAAGAGCCTGCCGCGAGCCGTCGCGCGAATAGAACATGTGGCCGCCGGGATAGACCACGAACTTGACCCGCTGCGTTGCGAAGGCCGGCAACTGGTCGAGCACCCGCTTCGATCCGAAATAGGGGGTGGCGAGATCGAACAGGCCGTGCGCGACCAGCACGTTCAGCTTCGCATCCGTGGCGAGGATCTGGCGCAGCTCGGAGACCGATTGCGGCGGATTGATGCCGCGGCCGAAATCCCAATGACCCTCGACGGCGCCGTTCAACACCTCGTAGGAGCCATCGGGCCGCCAGTTGAGCTTGTGTGTCAACAGGTCAACCGCCGCACTCGTCAGCGGCGCCTGCAGCGCATCGCCGGAGGGATCACCGAACCGCGAGCTGCTCGAATCCGGATAGGGATCAAGGCCGCGTACCGAGCCATCGTAGCGCCCCGTCACCTTGCCGTTCTTGCGGTCGAATTCGCGGCGGAATTCGCCGACGTCGAAGCGGCCGGCAAGCCGACGGCTCACCGCCTGGTCGATGCCGGTGAGCTCGGCGACCTTGTCGGCAAGACGATTGGTGGCCTCCTTGTCCGCCTCGCCCTTGACGAGGTCGGCCAGGAATTCGCCGCGCGCGTAAGCCTCGACGTCGGCGAGATCGGCGCGCTTGACCGGGCCTTTCGCCTCGCGCGCCACCGCCACATAGCTCGGCAGCGTCGCGACATATTGCAGGAGGCTGGTGCCGGTGAATTCGCGGAAGTCCAGGAGCGGCGACACCAGGATCAATCCCCTGACGCCGACGCCGTGCTGGAGCTGCAACTGGCGCACCACCTTCGGCCCGCGAATGCCGCCATAGCTTTCGCCGGCGACGTATTTCGGCGAGGTCAGCCGGTCGTGCTTCTCGAGCCAGCGGCGGATCACCAACGCGATCGAATTGACGTCGCCGTCGACGGAGTAGAACGATTTGCGCGCGTCATCGCCGGTCGCGACGAAGCGGCTGTAGCCGGTGCTGACGGGGTCGATGAAGACGAGATCGGTGAAATCGAGCCAGGTCTCCGCGTTCGGCTTCACCTCGGGCGAGGCGGACGGCGACAGCGCTTCGCCATCGAGCGGCAGCCGCCACGGCCCGGCCGCGCCGAACTGGAGCCATGCCGACGACGCACCGGGCCCGCCGTTGAACAGGAACGTCACGGGACGCGTCGCACGGTCTGCGCCGTCGAGCTCATAGGATGTATAGGCGATGTCGGCCACCGGCTCACCCTTGCCGTCGAACACGCGGATCGAACCAGCGGTCGCTGCGAAATTGAGGCTGCGGCCGGGAAGATCGAGTGTCTGCTTCGTGGTCGAATCCGACGGAAGACGGTGCGGCTCGGCGGATGGCGATGCATTCTGCGACGCGCTTTGTGCGCCGCCGCGCCCGCCCTTCTGTCCGGCTGGCGCTGCCGCCTCGGCGCGCGGCTGCGGCGGATCGTCGGCGCGCGCCAATCCTGCGAGCGCGAATGCCGATACCGCCAGCACCAGGGTCGCACGGCGGAGCACCGGCATATTCATATTCATGGTCGTTCTCCCTGCCCGGCGACGACCACCGGTGCGGACCGCAAGGCTAGCGCGGAATTGCGACGGTTTGGGGGATCATGGCTCCGGCGGCGCCTGAAGAGCCCGGTGGGGCACAAATCGACCCGGTTTCATCCTCAAATCGGAATGGGCAGTTGCCGGACTGCTGTGAAGGGTGGTCGTCCTCGACAATCGGGGTCGAGATCGTTAGACGAGCCCGGCGGAACTTTCTCGAGCCAGCGGCCCTGCCCGGAAGCCATGACCAAGCCAGCGCGATACGACCGGATCGCCTTCGTCGCCAGCCCCAGCAGCGAGGCGCAAGCCGCCTTCGGCCAGCTCACCAGGGACTTCGGCAATTGCAACCCGAAGGACGCCGACATCGTCGTCGCACTCGGCGGCGACGGGCTCATGCTCCAGACGCTGCATCAGCACATGCATACGGGCAAGCCGATCTACGGCATGCACCGCGGCACCGTCGGCTTCCTGATGAACGAGTACTCGACGGTCGATCTTCGAGCCCGCCTCGAGGCGGCGCAGGAATCCGAAATCCACCCCTTGCTGATGCGCGCGACCGACGCCAACGACCGCGTCCACTTGCATCACGCCATCAACGAGGTCGCCCTGTTCCGGCAGACCTACCAGGCCGCGCGCCTGCGGATCCTGATCGACGAGCGCGAGCGCATGTCCGAGCTGATCGCCGACGGCATCATGGTGGCAACGCCAGCCGGCTCGACCGCCTACAATCTGTCCGCCCAAGGACCGATCCTGCCGATCAACGCCGCGCTGCTGGCGCTGACGCCGATCAGCGCCTTCCGCCCACGACGCTGGCGCGGCGCGCTGCTGCCGAACACGGCTTATGTCGTGATTGAGGTGCTGGAGGGCGACAAGCGCCCCGTGGCGGCGGTCGCCGACCACGACGAGGTGCGCGATGTTCGCCGCGTCGAGGTGCTGTCCGACAAGACCATCTCGATGCGCATGCTGTTCGACCCCGGTCACAGCCTGGAAGAGCGCATTCTGCGCGAACAGTTCGGCTCCTGAGCCGCCCGCCGGACTGCCGATCGCAACCCTTCATTAACCCCCGGCGAGATATGGTTAACGAAAGTTGACCACTTCGGCCCGGGCTCCATGTTCCGCATCGATTTCAACAAGCTGCGTTTCCTCGTCTGCGACGACAATCCGCACATGCGCCGCATCCTGCGCACGCTGCTGCATTCCTTTGGCGCGCGTGAAGTCTACGAGGCCGAGGACGGCGCCACGGCGCTGGAAATGTACAGCCATTACGTGCCCGACATCGTCATCACCGACTGGGCGATGCCGATCTTCGATGGGCTCGAGCTGGCGCAGATGATCCGGCAGCCGGAATCCAAGGGCAATCCCTACGCGCCGATCATCATGCTGACCGGCCATTCCGAGAAGCGCCGCGTCACGGTGGCGCGCGATGCCGGCGTCACCGAATTTCTGGCCAAGCCGATCTCGGCCAAGGGGCTCTACCAGCGCATCCTCAACGTGGTCGCCAGTCCCCGCCCCTTCATCAAGACCAAGACCTATTTCGGCCCGGACCGCCGCCGCAACATCAACTCAGCCTATATGGGCCCCGAGCGCCGCGTCGGCGAAAAGCACGAGGTGCTGCAGCAGCCCTCGCTGCTCGACAAGGCCCGCTCCTCCATCTAGCGCAACGTCTCTCACGATCGAGGCCGATATCATGGCGAAGAACAGCGCAAGAGACATCGAGATCACGGCCTTCGCCACGCATCAAATCATCACGCAGCCCAACCCGCTGCGGTCGGTCCTGCGCCGCGTCGAAGACAAAGACATGGACGATCCGATCGGCCGCGCCGAACAGGCGCTCGCGGGCCTTGCTGGCGAGTTCAAGGACTGGATGGCGACCGAGATCAACCGGCTGTCGGCCGCCTACGTCGCCATCCGGCACGACGGCTTCAGCAAGGACAGGCGCGACGAGTTGTTTCGCGCCGCGCATGACATCAAGGGCGATGCCGCGACTTTCGGCTATCCGGCGGCGGCGGGCATAGCCGAGAGCCTGTGCCGCGTCATCGAACACGCGCCCGATCTCGAAAAGGTACCGGCCGAGCTGTTCACGCACCACATCAACGCCATCCTTGCCATCGTGCACGAGAACACCAAGCTCGACAGCATCAGCGTCTCCGCCGAACTCAGCCGGCGCCTGCGCAAGGTCGCCGACGACTATCTCGCCGACGCCAACCGCGATCGCCCCGAGCATCTCGAGGTGATCCTGGCACCGAGCATCGCGCCGGCGGGGTAGCTTCGCCGTTCGCGAGGTGTTGTAGGGTGGGCAAAGCGAAGCGTTGCCCACCAATCGACATGAATTGTGCGGAGAGACGGTGGGCACGGCGCAATGCGCCTTTGCCCCGCCCTACAGCGTCTCGTTACGCAGCAATCAGATCGTCATACACCGGATCAACCGTCTCCTCCGCGACCAGCTCGTCGCAGAACAGCCTTGCCTCTTCGCGCGCGGATTCGGTGGCGAAGCGGCGCAGCAGGACCATCAGCGGCTCGGTCGCGCCGCGGTCGGTCTCGCAATGAGTGAGTACGCGCTCGACCATGCGGCGGCGCAGCCTCGCTGCATTGTCGTCGCTGTCGACGAAGCCCTGCTCGTGGCAGGCATCGAGCGCGACCTGGAAGGCTGCAAACGTCGCCTCGGGAAGCCCGGCGCGGCGGAGCAGCGCGTGCAGGCTGTTGCCGCCGCGATCGTGCAGCAGCGCGGACACGCGCGCCAGCGGCAGCTCGGCGAGCTCAGCCAGCGCCGCATCGAACAGGTCGAGATTGCTCGACAGCAGCGCGCGCAGAATGAGACCCGCGGTGAGCTGGCCGGTGATGCGCAGGTGCCGAACAAGTCCTTCCATGTCTTCGCCGCGGGAGCGCGCCGCAATGTTCATGGTGGAGCGGTCGCGCGCCTCGGTCGCGATGCGCTCGGCGCGGTCGGCACTCAGCCAGTTCCGGGCCACGACGAATTGAGCCAGCGTCTCTGAGAGTTTGGCCACCAGCGCGGCGCGCGTTGCGGACGGCAGATCCTCCAGCACCAGCATCGCCTCGCGGATCGCGGCAAGATGGCCGTGACGCTCGACGATGCGATCCCAGGAGAACGGCGCAAGCTCTGCATGAGGATTTTCGATCAGCTCGAGCGCTGCCGCCGCGCAGCCGACTTCGGCAATGGCGGCGCAGACCGATACCGGCAGCGCGATGCGGCGCGCGACCGCGCACTGCACCTCGTCGCTGCCGGTCGCGACGATGTCGACGAGATCGGCGTCGATCAGCAGCGGAGAATGTTCGAGCACGGGCAGCGCGACGGTCGGCTGGTCCGCCGACAGCGCCCGCACGATCGACGCCGGCGCTTCGGTACTGCGCGCGAACGCCTCGGCCATCGCCTGCCGCACCAGCGGCGAGGGATCGTCGAGCAGCATCAGAAGCGCGCCTTCAGCGGCAATACGGTCGTCATGGGAAAGGTCTGAGATCAACCAGGCCCGGGCCAGTGCCCGCGTCGCCTCGGCCCGCTCGCCGGCGGGCGCCGTCCTGATCCAATTGATGAACTGCCGAACGATCATGGTGCTTCCGGCTTACGCAACGAAGACGAAGCGGTGACGGCTTGTCACCTGCAACACAAAATAAACCACGACGCTTAACAAAGCGTTCACCATAACTGGCTGGTTTTATTGACGTTTTGTTAAGGGAACAAAGGCGGCCGGTTCACGTCTGGCCCTGCGCAGCAGCGTTCACGCTGCGACGTGTCCGAGATACGGGAGTGCGTATTAGCTTGAGAACGTGCCGCTGCGATCGCTGAAGAGATCAAGCGGCTGGGGCGGCCGGAGGTCGGGCGTTGCCGATGGGACCGAGGTCGCGGGTGCGACCGAGGTGAGCGAGGCATTGTTGCCCCACAATTTCTGCACGGTCGTCGAGACCGGCTGGGTGGTGTCGCCGGGCTGATAGATCGAGCGAAACACCGGCGTGATTGGCGCATTGTCCGCGATCGTCGTTGGCGCTGTCGCGCTGACCGGCATCACCGCGCGTGTGTTCGGAAAGGTCTGGAGATACGCGGCATTGTCGATCAGCGGCGCGGCAGGCTGTACGCCGTTGGCGCTCGCGACCTGCGTGGTCGACGGCGTGCCGCCATACATCGCCATCGCGCTGCGGGTGGTTTTCGAATTTGCCGCGCCGGCGTAGCGTGCATCCAGCACGGAATAGACCTCGGAGATGCTGCGCGCGCGGCCGTCCTTGGCGTAGAAGATCGAGCGATTGGCGGACGCCGCGTTAGGAAACAACCGCGCGCCAACCGCTTGCGGATTGTCCTCGGCATTGGCGATCAGTTTCGCGGCGCCGCCGACGCCCATGAAATGCGCCATGTAGAGTTCGCTGTCGGACGGCCTGCGGCCGAGCAGGCCGGTGAGCTTGAAGCTGTTCGACTGCGTCAGCGCAGCCGCCATGCTGGAGGCGGCCTCCGGATCGTCGCGCAGCTTCATGATCGACCGCTTCATCGCGGCATCATCGACGGTGTAGGTGCCCGACGACGTCCTGGTGATGGCGTCCGAATAGTTGCCATAGCCGAGCTGGGTGCCCGCTTCCTTCACCGTGCCAAGCCAGGTCTGGTCGATGAACTGGTAGAGCCCGTGCGCGGATGACGTAGTCGCCCCCGCCGTGGGATCGAAATCCGATTCCATCTTGGCGGTGGTCAGCATGTACTGGAAGCTGACGCCACCTACGTTCGAGGCCTGCTTGATCGCACTGGCGACGCGTGCCCGCGACGGATCAAGGACCGCCGCCTGTGAGACACTGGAATTGTCGACCGACATGATGAAGTGCCCGCCCGCATGGCGTTGAGGCGCGCCGGCAATTCGACGCCCTGTCGTCTCACCGTGGGACAGATATGGTTAATGCGGGGTAAATTCGGGCCGCCAGCGCCGCCCTCCGCATGACGGCAGGACTACTTCTTGTACACCGCGTCCGGATCGAACAGCCTGTCCGCATCGACAAAGACGAGCCTGGCGCCGCCGTCTTCGGCCTCGACCTTGCGGTAGAAGCAGGACCGGCGGCCGGTGTGACACGCAGCGCCGATCTGCTCGACGCGCAGCCAGACCGCATCCTGATCGCAATCGGTGCGGATCTCGAGCACGCGCTGGGTCTGACCTGAGGTCTCACCTTTTCGCCACAAGGCATTGCGCGAGCGGCTGAAGTACCAGGCTTCGCCGGTCGCGATGGTCTTGCGCAGCGCCTCGTCATTCATGTGCGCGACCATCAGCACGTCGCCGGTGGCAAATTCGGTCGCGACGACCGTGACGAGCCCGACCGCATCGAATCTCGGAAGGAAGGCGAGACCTTCCTCGGTTTCATGGGAGTGAGCGGACACAACGCCCTCGCCGGTCTATTCGCGAGGTCAGCGCTGCAGGCCTCGCACCAGGGACAGAAAACGAGCCTGTTCCGCCGGATTGTCGCGGAACATGCCGGTGAAGCGGCTGGTGAAGGTGGAGGCACCATGCTTGGCGACGCCGCGCACCGACATGCAGGTATGCTCGGCCTCGATCAGCACGGCAACGCCGCGCGGCTTGAGGATCTCGTCGATCGCCGCCGCGATCTGCGCGGTCATGTGCTCCTGGGTCTGGAGCCGGCGGGCGAAGATGTCGGTGAGGCGCGCAAGCTTCGACAGGCCGACCACGCGTTCCACCGGCGTATAGGCGATGTGCGCCTTGCCGTAGAACGGCATCATGTGATGCTCGCATTGCGAGGTGAACTCGATGTCACGCACAAGGACGAAGTCGTCATAGCCGGCGGTCTCGCCGAAGGTGCGATCGAGCACCTCGGCCGGACACTGGTGGTAGCCCTGATAGAGTTCGTCGAAAGCCTCGACCACGCGGCGCGGCGTGTCGAGCAGTCCCTCGCGGTTGGTATTCTCGCCGATATAGGCGAGCAGTGTCTTCACCGCCTGCTCGGCCTCGGCGCGCGCCGGGCGCGGCTGGTCGGCGCGGACGGCGGCGGCGAGGAATTCGGAAGGATCAAGCTCCGCCGGACGGCTCTCGGGCTGCCGATCGGAGGGCTTGTTGGGGCGGATGGATTTGATGGTAGCGTCCATGTCGACTCCGTTCGACGGCCTTGCGGCCGGAGTGTCACCGGCAGACGGGGCGGCGAACCGCCGGACGCCTGAGAGAACAGTTTCGGCGAAAAGTCTGCAAGCCGTAACGCCGGCAGCAGGGTTCTGGATCACACCACTGCTGCAGCGCTGGACTGTTTTTCGCCAGTTCCGACCCTATATAAGGCTGTGGACGGCGCACGCCAAGGCCGGTCCTGCTGGACTCCATCACATGCTGAACGACATTTATAACAAGCGGATCATCGAACTGGCCGGGAATATTCCGCGGCTCGGGCGGTTGCCGGATCCCGATGCCACTGCCACCGCCCATTCCAAGCTGTGCGGGTCGACGGTCAAGGTCGACCTCAAGATGGAGGGCGAGAAGGTCACTGACTTCGCCCATGACGTGAAGGCCTGCGCGCTGGGACAAGCTTCTTCCTCCATCATGGCAAGTCAGATCGTCGGATCGACTGCGAGCGAACTCCGTGAGTTACGCGAAACTGTTCGCAAGATGCTGAAGGAGAACGGCGCGCCTCCTGAAGGCAAATGGGAAGAGATCAAGTTCCTCGAGCCGGTCCGCGACTACAAGGCGCGCCACGCCTCGACGCTCCTGACCTTCGATGCCGTGGTCGATGCCATCGGCCAGATCGAGGCGAAGGCGAAGCAGCCGGCTGCGGCGCAAGGCTGATTCCGGAGGCTGATCCGGGCTCGTCGCTCGACCCGGAAATAGATCAGAGATTCGAGGCTATTTCTGCGACGCCGCAACCGGCGTGGCCACGCCGCCCGTGGGCACTAGGGCTTCCGCCGTCTTGGTCGACTTCGCAGGCTGCTCCGGTTCCGCACCGAACCTCGCCTGGGTCTTCGGTGCAAGCTCCGCCATTGCCGGCGCGGAGATGTCGACATGCGGCAGCACGTCGGCCACGAGATCCGTCGTCACGAGATTGGTCAGCTTGAGCTCGCCTGCATCGAGCTGATGCAGATCTTCCCAGGGCGGGACGCTGAGCGCGAGCGACAGCAGATCGCCGGCACCGCCCATGTCGAACGTGTATTTGGCAAGCCGGCCGATGTCGCGCTCCACGATCATCAGGTCCTGCGCGCTGTAGCTCGCCGCCTTGGCATCGTCGGCGCGATCGCCCATCCAGATCTGGTGAACCCGGACATGGGCCGCTTCCGGCACGTAGCGCTTCTTGCCCGCCAACAGCAGGAACACGCACATGGATTCGCAATAGGCCTCCGGCGCGACTGCCGGACGGGCCGACTGCCCGCCGCGGTTCTGAACGCTAACGCCGACCGTGGTCAGAAGTCCGAGATTGCGGAAGCGCCGGCCGAGCGTGATCGCGTCGTTGACGGAACCGCCGCTGGAATCCAGCACCACGGTGGCGCCGCCGAGCTGGCGCCCGCGGGAAAACTCTTCGAAGTCCCGGGGCGTATCGGCGGTGATGATGCCGACTGCACTGACCCAACCGCGGCAATTCGGCTCGCAGGCGACCCAATTGAACTTCATCGGCAGCTTGCGCTCTTCGAGGGCAGCACCGGCCCGGGCAGACGACCCGAGCGTCGCGACGGCGCCAGCCAGCACGACTCCACAAGCAGCGGTTCCCACCAGCAACCAGCCGCGAAGATTGAGTGCCTTCAGAAGTTTCAAACTGGTCCCTTCCCCAAGTCCCAAGCTTTAGCCCAAGCCTTACGGCGAGCCGACTCAGCCAAGCCCCGTTCCGACATTCCAATGAGTCTCACATGGACGTCACAAAAATGGTATCCGGGGGAATACAGCTCGTCCATAGGCATTTGCTGCACTGCTCCCAAAAAGCACGCAAAATATGACGTACAAACAACAGCTTACAGTTCCCTGCACCGGAACCGCGCAAAACCTCGCCCACGATCTCAGCAAAGCGCCCATGAAGCAATCAGCCCGCGAGCCCTGTTCCAATCCCGTCGCGGGCGCGCTCCGGCTTCCACGCAGATTCGCCCGCGCGCTGATCTGGCTCTACCGCCACACGCTCTCGCCGCTGGTTGGCTACAATTGCCGGCACGTGCCGACCTGCTCCACCTATGGCGACGAGGCAATCGAACGGTTCGGGCTGTGGGCCGGCGGCTGGATGACGCTCGCACGCCTGCTCCGTTGCAACCCTTTCGGCACCTCGGGCATCGACAACGTGCCCCTCACCGCACCACAGGGCGCGCGCTGGTACTTGCCTTGGCGCTACGGCCGCTGGCGCGGCGTCAACGCATCCTGAGCATGATGCGGCGCCTCAGGTGTCGCTACCTTGAGTGGAACCGAAACTCTCTCCTCGCGTTGCTGTGATGCTCCCGCGGGAGGAAACAACAATGCGCTGGAAAATCAGCCCTCATTTTCACGTCAGACTTGGACCGGATTCCCGGGGTGGTTCGCGAGGCCACGATCCCAGAACCCTCGACATGCTCGCCATCATCGCCCTGCTGCTGCTCGTGGTCGGCTCCGGCTGGTATCTGGAGACGAGTCTTGCCACGCCGCCTAGCACGACGGCATTCATCGTGCCGAGCCAGAGCGTGCACTGGTAATTAGCGGGACCAGAAAAAGCGTCCGGGTGGCGGCGGGACCGGCTCAGGCGGACGTGGCCGCTTCGGACGCAGCGGTTTCGGCGACGGCTCGGCGGACGAGGTGGTCTCCGCCCCCGGCGCCGTCTCGCTTCCCGGCACCTTCACCGCCAGCAGCAAGTTCGACTCGTGCATCCGCCAGCGGTAGCCGACGCCGAAATCGATCGGCTGGGCGCGCGTGAACAGCGCGGCGTAGCGTTCCTGGTAGCGGCCGGGGAATTCGCCGATCGGTCCGAGATAGCGGCCGAACGGGAAGAACCGCCATTGCCGCGAATTGTAGCTCGAAAGCGGAATGCCGGAATCGTCCTGGACGATGGTCGCGCTGTTGGCGAGCAACCAGTCGCGCGCCACGGTGAAATTGCCGGAGTGCAGCAGATAGGACGCACTCTTGATCAGGCTGTTGCCGGGTCCGAGCGTCTCGCAGAACTTCAGGAATCCTGCCGCGCGTGCACCTGAATTGGAGAGATCGGTCGAGAAATAATACAGCGTGCGCGCCTCGCCGTCGGGGCCCGCAAAGGTGATGCGGGCGCCGCGCGTCGCGTTCGGTCCTGGATTGTCGTTGCCGACATGCACGCCGCCCCTGTCGTCGAGTGCGACCATCTCGACATTGCGGATGATCTTGCCGGAGCGGACGAGGAAGACGTAGAGGATCGGCAAGGTGCCGTTGACCTGGTTGGTGTGCAGGTCGACCTTCATTTGCTTGGTGATGAAGAAGGAAAAACTCAGGATCGAGCCGAGCGAGCGCTCGACATTATAGAGCGCGGCGCCGACCGAACTGCGCGGCAATCGCGTCAGGTCAGCCACTGCACCGACCGGCTCCAGCGCGCCAAGCACGTAAGTGCTGGCCTTGGGATAGAAGGCGTTGGCGTAGAGGAAGTCGGGGCCGCTGAACCAATAAAACATGGTCGGCTTGGTCGCCGCCAAATTGACGTCGGCCCAGTTGCGGATCTTCGCGAGCTGGCGCTCCTCGAGCTGGGCGAAGGCACTGTCGAAGAATCTCGCGTGGCGTTGCCAACCCGAGTCCTTTGTGAGCGGCACCAGCGGCGAATCCGCCGAAGGCTGCATGCCCGCGAGGAAGCGCGCGGTGTCGTCGAAGGTTGCCTCGGCAGCACGTGCGGACGAGACGGCCGCAGCCAGCAAGGCGAGAGCCACGGCCGCAATTCTCATGGGTCGAAACATGTCTATTCGCGATTGTGTGACGTGCCAGCGGCGACCGGCCGCCTGCGGAAAACAGCATAAATCAACAGGCCCGAGACCATGACGAGCATCCCCGATAGCGATTGCACCGGCCGCTCAGTCAATAAATAGTACATCATGAACGCGGTCACGAGCAGGAACACGAGCGGCGTGAACGGGTATCCCCAGGCAAGATAGGGCCGCGGCAAATCGGGATCCGTGATGCGCAGCTTGATCACGCCGGCGACCGTGAAGAACGAGCAGAACAGCAGCGCGAACTGGATGAAGTCGAGCACGGCCTCGAAGCTGCGCGTGAACAGCAGCAAATTGGCGACGGCGAGCTGAAACAGGATGGCATAGGCCGGCGCGCCGCGCACCGATCTCCGCGAGAACACGCGCAGCGCCGGAATATCCTCCCCCATCGTCATCATCACGCGCGGGCCGATCCACATCATCGCGCTGATCGAGGAGATCAGGCCGAAACAGATCATCGCGCCGACGATCCGGCCGCCGAGATTGCCGAAGATCGCGCTGCCGGCGACGCTGGCGACGTCGAGCTGACCCGCGAGCGCGCCCACCGGCGTAGAATGGAGAAACACCGCATTCAGCGCGACGTACAGCACGAGCACGATCAGCGTGCCCGCGAGCAGCGCACGCGGCAGGTCCCGCTGCGGCATGTTCATCTCGCCGATGATGTAGGTCGCGGCATTCCAGCCCGAGAACGAATACATCACGAATACGAGCCCGATCGCGAAAGGCGCGCTGACGATATGCACGAGATCACCCGCCTGCGGCGTGAAGGCGATCGGCTGCGGCACGCCGACGATGAAGCCGGCGACCAGGAAGGCAACGATCAGCACGACCTTCAGGATGGTCGAGATCAACTGGAAGGTCGAGGAATGCCTGACCCCGGTCAGTTGCACGAGCGAGACCAGCCACACCACGGCGATGGCAAGCGGGATCGGCGGCACATCGGGGACCACCGATTTGGCGTATTCGCCAAAGGCCATCGCGGCGAGCGCGACGGGTGCTGCAAAGCCAACCGTCGCCGACACCCAGCCGGCGAGAAAGCCGAAGGCGGGATGATAGGCTCGGCCGAGGAAATTGTATTCGCCGCTCGAGCGCGGAAACATGGCGCCGAGCTCGCTGTAGGAGAACACCCCGCACAGCGCGACGATGCCGCCGACCGTCCAAAGCAAGAGGATCGAGAAGCCCGAGGGAATGTCCTTGACCTGGAAGCCGAGGCTGGTGAAGACGCCGACCCCGATCATGTCGGCCACGACGATGGCGGTTGCGACCAGAACGGAGACCCCCGACCCGCTTCCGGTCAGCCGGCCGGTCCAGGGTGCAGTACCCGCATCTGATGCCGTCATCGCCGTCCTCAACCTCAGGCGTCACGTCTCGTGGGAAGCATCGTGCAGCTCGGTCCAGTCAATTCAAGCAGGGTTAACAAGGGTTAAATGAGGCGGGGCCGAATCGGTACTGCAGCACCATCAATGCACGATGCGGGCAATAAAGCGTCGTAAACACCGGGACATCCCGTCTCCCTCCCCCCACAATCACGACACGATTGCGTGGTCCCTTTGAGCGTTCCGGATGTGGGGAAGTTTCTCCGGACACTTAACGTCGCCTAAACGCCCATCGGCTCAATTGCCTTAATGATTGCCGATGGACTTGTGGTCATGACTTGGGGTCATGGGTGAATGGTCGGGGCCGTTCCGAAGCCGAGAGCTGACATCCGCGCTGACCGGACCACGTCCGGCGCACGCGGTCGTGCGCTTCGGACCGCTCTGATCTCAGCCTTGGTGCCGTTGTCGCTGACACTGGTTCAATGCGGCAAGGCGCCCAATCCGGCAGCGCTCGCGGCGAACTCGCAGGCCAACGTCCAAGCCAACGTCCAGGTCGTTGCGAAGACAAACCAGCAAGTCGCAAGCAACGACCACACGTTCGAGGATCGATTCCCGGCCCCCCAGTTCAGGGAGCGCTTCCCATCCGCGAGCGAGGGTTTTCTGCAACGGCAGATGTCCGACTTCTCACCCAAGCGCGCCGTGCAGCCGCAGCCGGAGCAGGCGCCTTACAAGGTTGCTTCGCTCGCGCCGCAGGCCCCCTACCAGCGTCCGCCACGCGAGGACCTGACGACGCTCGTCAGCATGAAATCGTCAGCCTTCCCCTATTTCGGCAACAACCCTGCCTCCGACGCGCCATTCCTCAACATCTCCAAGGGCGACCGCCGCGGCCACCGCAGCTATTCCGGGCGCGTGTTCTGGCAGGACGAGACTTACAACGATAACCGCGTCCTGATGCACGTGCCCGAACATTTCGACGTGCGGAAGCCAGGCGTGATCGTGGTGTTCTTCCACGGCAATGGCGCGACGCTGGAGCGCGACGTGCGCGACCGCCAGCTGGTGCCGCAACAGATCACTGATTCCGGCGCCAACGCCATCCTGCTCGCACCGCAGATGGCAGTCGATGCCGCCGATTCCAGCGCAGGAAAATTCTGGCAGGCTGGCGGCCTCAAGCGCTTCATCGACGAGTCGGCGAACCATCTCGCCCGCCTCACCGGCGATCCCAACAGCGCCCGCGCCTTCGCCAACATGCCGATCGTGGTCGTCGGCTACAGCGGCGGCTTCCTGCCGACGGCCTGGAGCCTCGAGGTTGGTGGCATCAGTGACCGTGTCCGCGGCGTCGTGTTGCTCGACGCCGTCTATGGCGAGATGGACAAGTTCGCCTCATGGATCGAGAGCCACCGCTCCGGCTTCTTCGTCAGCTCCTACACCCGCTACACCGCGCGGCGCGACCGCGAACTGATGAGCACGCTGCGGCAGAAAGGCATAACCGTCTCCGAAGACATGGACGGCCCCTTGCGTCCGGGCAGCGTGGTGTTCGTCGAAACCGGGGACGGCATCACGCATCGTGACTATGTGACGCGAGCGTGGGCGCGGGACCCGCTCAAGGACGTCCTCGTGAAGATGTCGGCGACGCCATCACTCGCGCTCACGCGCGTGGCCTCCACCAATCCATCCCCGTCGAGCCGGTAAGCCCGCGATATTGCGCCGTCGGTATTTTGGCTAGGTGGGCCTGTAACTGTCGCAGGCCCTGATCTGCCTCAGGTCTTTGGCAGCTTCGGAATGCTTTCGGCAAAGCCGTTGAAGCAGGCCAGCCGCTCGTCCTCTTCCTTGAAGAAACGGCAATCGGCGTAGCCCTTGGCCTTGGCCGGCTTCGGCTTTGGCGTCGGCGGGATCACGGCGTCGTAGCAATTGAGCCGGTCCTTGGTGCCGTCATCGAGTTCCAGGCAAGCCTGCAGCCGCGCCGCGATGGATTGTGGCTTGCCCTTCGGCGCGGCAGCCGGCTTGGCCGCAGCCTCCTTGGTGCCCGCCTTGGTCCCTTTGGGCTTGACCTGCACCAACGGCTTGTCTCCGATCATTGGTGGCTTGTCGGCTTGCGCGAAAGCGGAAGCTGAATAGAGCACCGCGGCAACCGCCAGAATCATCCTCATCTCAGTCAACCCTCTTTGGTCCCCATGACCGGCCTTCTAGCCTCCCGGCGCGCGGTTTGCCAAGCACCTTGCGCACACAGGCACGCTTCCGTTCAGGCCGGGGCGGCTGTTGCCGGCCGGGGCCGGGTCAGGACGACCAGGATCAGCGCCACCACCACGAAACCGACTGCGACGAAGCCGAGCGTATGCAGGAGCTCGCGGGCGAACAGCAGTCCGCCGACGGCAGAGCCGACCGCCTGGCCGATATAAAGGACGGAGGTGTTGAGTGCGACGGTCGCCGATGCCAGCGACGGTGCGGCCGAGACCAGCCGCACCTGCTGCATCGAATTGGTCGCGGCAAAACCGAGGCCCCAGATCGCGACCGCACCCGCCATCAACGCGAGCGTGCCGGCGCCGAGTGCCCAGCCCGTGATTCCTGCAAGCAGCAGGCAGGTGAACAGCAGCGAGGTGCGATAGGGTCCCGAGGTGTCGACGATGCGGGTCGCGATGACAACGCCGAGGAAGCCGCAGACGCCATAGAGAGCGAACACCAGGCCGATCGCATCGGGCCCTGCGCCGGTCAGCTTGTTGAGCAGCGGCCCCATGAAGGTGAACACCACGAACTGCCCGGACATCTGCAACATCGTGATCGCAAGCAGAAGCCGGATCGTTCTGTTGCGACCGACCGCGCTCCAGGTCTTCAGATCCACCGGCGTCCCCTTCAAGCCCCCCGGCAGCCGCATCAGCAACAGCAGGAAGCTGACGCAACCGAGCGCGCCGATTCCGCCATAGGCCGCGCGCCAGCCATAGCGGCTGGCGATGAAGGTGATCAGCGGCAGGCCGACGGCGGCAGCGAGCGACCAGCCGAGAAAGATGTAGGCAATCGTGCTGCCGCGACGCTCCACCGGCACGATCAACGCCGCCGTACCGGCGGCCTGCGGCGTGTAAAGCGCGCCGACCGCGAGCATCACCAGGCGGATGACGAGGAGGCTCGCATAGTCGGGCGCAAAGGCCGAGGCCAGATTGCCAAAAGCGAGCACCGCCAGCGTCGTGGTGAGTAACGCCCGGCGCTCGATCCGGCTGGTGAGCCAGGCCGTCAGCGGCGAGCCGATGCAGAGGATGACAGCCCCGAAGGTGATCAGGAGCGCAGCCGCATGGATGCTGACGTCGAGCCCCGTCGCCAATTCCGGCAGCATGCCCGCCGGCGCCAGTACTGAGCAGCCGGTGACGAGATTGCCGAGCATCAGGGCGGTTGGCGCGAAACGGCCGGCGCGTGCATTTTCCATGCAAACGCATGTAGAGCCGCCTTGCGACCAGTTAAAGGGCGTTGCCCGGAATAGTTCGTGCAGCGCCTCCGCTTTTGCGCGCCGGTTTCTTGGAAATGCCGGATTGCGCAGGCCGACTCGCCTGATATATCGCTCGTTCCCGCTTACCTGCGCTCGTTCGCAGGAGTGAGCCTCAGGAGACATGCCATGACCGACCAGCCCAAGGACCCATCCAAGGACCAATCCAAGTCCGAGCAGCCCAAATCCGAATCCGGCTTCCAGTACAGCCTCAGCAATTTGAGACCCGTGACCCCACCGGAAAAAATCACCCTCACCTTCCCCGACGGCGCCCGGCGCGAATACGCCAAGAGCATCACCGGCCTCGAACTCGCCAAGGGAATTTCGCCGTCGCTGGCCAAGCGTACGGTCGCGATGGCGCTCGACGGCGTGGTCTCCGACCTCGACGATCCCATCGAAGCCGATGCCAGGATCGAGCTGATCAACCGGGACGATCCGCGCGCGCTCGAGCTGATCCGCCATGACTGCGCCCACGTGCTGGCCGAAGCCGTGCAGACGCTGTGGCCGGGCACGCAGGTCACCATCGGCCCCGTGATCGAGAACGGCTTCTATTACGATTTCTTCCGCAACGAGCCGTTCACGCCGGAAGACTTTGCCGCGATCGAGAAGAAGATGCGCGAGCTCATCGCGCGCGACAAGCCTTTTACGAAGGAGGTTTGGGATCGCGAAAAGACCAAACAGGTGTTCCGCGACAAGGGCGAGGCGTTCAAGGTCGAGCTGGTCGATGCCATTCCCGGCAACGAGCCGATCAAGATCTATTACCAGGGCGACTGGTTCGATCTCTGCCGCGGCCCGCACATGACATCGACCGGTAAGGTCGGCAACGCCTTCAAGCTGATGAAGGTGGCCGGCGCCTATTGGCGCGGCGACAGCAACAACCCGATGCTGACCCGCATCTACGGCACGGCATTCGCCAAGCAGGAGGACCTCGACGCTTATCTGAAGCAGATCGAGGAAGCGGAAAAGCGCGACCATCGCAAGCTCGGGCGCGAACTCGACCTCTTCCACTTCCAGGAGGAAGGTCCGGGCGTCGTGTTCTGGCACGCCAAGGGCTGGACCATCTTCCAGCAGCTGATCGCCTATATGCGACGCCGCCTGGCCGGTGACTATAGCGAGGTCAACGCCCCCCAGATCCTCGACAAGTCGCTGTGGGAGACCTCCGGCCATTGGGGCTGGTACCGCGAGAACATGTTCGCGGCGCAGTCGGCCGGCGAGGAGGCCGAAGACAAGCGCTGGTTCGCGCTGAAGCCGATGAACTGCCCAGGCCACGTGCAGATCTTCAAGCATGGCCTGAAGAGCTACCGCGACCTGCCGCTGCGGCTCGCCGAGTTCGGCGTGGTGCACCGCTACGAGCCGTCCGGCGCGATGCACGGATTGATGCGCGTGCGCGGCTTCACCCAGGATGACGCGCACATCTTCTGCATGGAGGATCAGCTCGCCGACGAGTGCCTGAAGATCAACGAGCTGATCCTGTCGACCTATGCCGATTTCGGCTTCACCGGCGATCTCACTGTGAAGCTGTCGACCCGGCCGGAGAAACGCGTCGGCACCGACGCGATGTGGGATCACGCCGAGCGCGTGATGGCGACGGTGCTGCGCGAGATCCAGTCGCAGAACAATCACATCAAGACCGAGATCAATCCGGGCGAAGGCGCCTTCTACGGACCGAAGTTCGAATATGTGCTGCGCGACGCCATTGGCCGCGACTGGCAGTGCGGCACCACGCAGGTCGACTTCAACCTGCCGGAACGGTTCGGTGCGTTCTACATCGACCACGACAGCGGCAAGAAGCCGCCGGTCATGGTGCACCGCGCGATCTGCGGTTCGATGGAGCGCTTCATCGGCATCCTGATCGAGCACTATGCCGGCAACTTCCCGCTCTGGCTGTCGCCGGTGCAGGTGGTGGTCACCACCATCACGTCGGAAGCCGACGAGTATGCCAAGCAGGTGCTGGAGCAGGTCCGGCGTGCGGGACTTCGAGCCGAGATCGACCTGCGCAACGAAAAGATCAACTACAAGGTCCGCGAGCATTCGCTCGCCAAGATTCCGGCACTGCTCGTGGTCGGCAAGAAAGAGGCGGAGACGCAGTCGGTCTCGATCCGCCGGCTCGGCAGCGACGGGCAGCAAGTGACGACGACGGTGGAAGCCATCGCCGCCCTCGTCGACGAAGCGACCCCGCCGGATGTGAAGCGAGCGCGCAGCGCGGCCTGACATCTGAAATCGGTCTAAACTCGCTTTCGGTTGCGGGCGTGCATTCCTATGTGGGGATTGCACGCCCGACGACCAGCCGAAGAGGAAACCGCAGTGCCCGACGCCATCGAACTCCTGAAGACCCGCCGCTCGGTCAAGCCGCGCGAGATGTCCGGACCCGGCCCCTCCCCCGCCGAGCTCGAGACCATCCTCACCATCGGCGCGCGCGTGCCTGATCATGGCAAGCTCGCGCCCTGGCGCTTCATCATCTTCGAGGGCGATGCGCGCCAGCGCGCCGGCGAGGTGATCGCAAAGGTGTTCGCCCGGAAGAATCCCGGCGCGGCGGCGGCCGATGTCGAGACCGAGCGCAAACGCCTCATGGATGCGCCGCTGGTGATCGGCATCGTCAGCTTCACGAAGCCGCATCCGAAGGTGCCGGCCTTCGAGCAGGAATTGTCGGCCGGGGCCAGCGTTATGAACATCGTCACGGCCGCGGCGGCGCTCGGCTACGGCGCCTGCTGGCTGACCGGCTGGTTCGCGTTCGATCGCGACGTGCTGGATGGCCTCGGCCTCAAGCCGGACGAGAAGCTCGCGGGCTTCGTCCATATCGGCAAGCCGACCAGGCCGAGCGGAGACCGTCCGCGACCGGTCCTTTCTGAAATCGTGACGCGATTTTAATCGAAGGCGTGTTGACGCCTTCGACGTCTTGCGGCTTTGATCCCGGCGAGGGAGGAAGCCCGGATGAAGCGTCGTGAATTTCTGGTCGGAGCCGCGCTGCTGGCCGGCACGATGGCGCGAAGCCGCGCCGCCGACGTCCCCGCGCCGTCGTCCGACGGGCTCGACCGTATCACAGCGTATTTCGACAACGAGGTGACGAATGGCCGGCTGCCCGGCGCCGTGGTGCTGGTCCAGCAGCACGGCAAGCCGGTCTATCTGAAGACTATTGGCGTGCGCGACACCAGGACCGGTCTCGCGATGACGCCCGATACGATCTTCGCCATCCACTCGATGACCAAGCCGATCACCTGCCTTGGCGCGATGATGCTGATCGACGAGGGCAAGCTCGCGCTCACCGACCCCGTGTCGAAATACGTTCCCCTCTTCGCCGACACCAAGGTGGGCCTCGAGGTCACCAATCCCGACGGCACGTTGCACCTGGATCTCGTGGCCCCGGTCCGTCCCGTCAACATCGAGGATCTCCTGCGGCACACCTCGGGCATCAGCTACGACTACATCGGCGGCAAATGGGTGGAGCAGGCCTACAAGGCCGCCAATATCTTCGAAGGTCAATTCAACAACAGGGAATTCGCCCAACGGATCGCAAGGCTGCCGCTGGCCCGGCAGCCGGGAACGCTGTGGCGCTACGGTCATTCCACTGACGTCCTCGGCAGCGTCATCGAGATCATCTCGGGCCAGACGCTGTACGAATTCCTCAAGCAGCGCATCTTCGATCCGCTCGGCATGAGCAGCACCAAGTTCGCGCTGGCGACCGAGGACGAGCTTGCGCGGATGGCGCGGCCGCTGCCGAACGACAACATCCTGCTCGCCGCCGAGCGCGAGCGCCTCGATCACCCCGAATGGCAGTCCGGCGGCGGCGGGCTGCTCTCGACCATCACCGACTACCAGCGATTCGCGCAGATGCTGCTCAATGGCGGCGAGTTCGACGGCAAGCGCTATCTGAGCCCCGCTGCCTTCAAGGCCATGACGACCGATCACGTCGGGCCGGGCTCGGGCGTCGGACGCGATTACTTCTATTTTCCGGGCGACGGCTTCGGCTATGGCTATGGCCTCGCGGTGCGGACCGATCCCGGCAACACCAAACCGCCGCCGCCGGGCTCACTCGGCGAGTTGAAATGGGACAGTGGCAGCGGCACCTATTTCGGCGTCGATCCCAAGCTCGACATGGTCTACCTGCTGATGCAGCAGACCCAGAACGAGCGCAGCCGCATCACGCCGGCCTTCAAGGCGCTGGTCTACGACTGCTATCCGTCCGAGTTACGCCGTCCGTGAATCTCGCTCGCCGAAATCGGCGAGCAGCTTTGCGATGTCGGCGGCGTATACTCCCATCATCCTCGTCATTGCGAGCGCAGCGAAGCAATCCGGACTGCCCACGCGGAAAGACTCTGGATTGGTTCGCTGCGCTCGCAATGACGGAGTCTGTGGGTGGAAGCGTCGCACTTCCATTCGCATTCCGGATCGCAGACGCACCTTCGCATCCTCGCGGCTTGTTCGCCCGAGCTTTGCTTGGTCGTCTGACCCTCGATTGAAAGAGGGCGCAGGGAAGACCGGGTGCCGGCTGGCACCCGCGGTCCACTGTGCGAGATTGTCGTAACAAAGATTGCACAGCGGCATACAGGTGAAGCCAAAACAACCGGCCTTCCCTGCGCAGTGGCTTTACGGCTTATGTCGTGCTCTCCCCGGGGAGCGATGCACTATTGCCCCCGTCGCCTTACGGATGGCTGATGCGTTTGCCCGGTCGGGCAACCCACATCACCGCAAACGCTTGACGCACAGACCCCGGGCGTCAGGACCACACGATTTTGCCGTACGCCGATCACACCGGTCGTGTGCGCGAGGCCTTCGCTCACGGTTGCCCGCCCTGCGAAGCCGATCGCGCCGATGTGACCAACGTCCACCGCCGTCCGGCCCGCGTTCGTGACGATCGCGATACGCCCCTCTTCCTTGGGCCGGAGTGAGGGCGTGGATACGCCGTTTCCGAATTTCGGTAAAGCGGAATATTTTTGCGGTCAGGAGTTGACCGACAATTGGGGTGTTTTGCCCGTCGGGCAACGCAAGGTCCCGTAGCCCGGATGAGCGAAGCGACATCCGGGATTCCGACCACGAGCTGTCCCGGGATCGCTTCGCTCACCCGGGCTACGGGACTTACCGGACTGCACGCGCAGTCCCGACTAGTCCTCGCTGGACGTCGCCAAGCGGTTGCGCAGATGGGCCTGCGACAACAGAAAGAACAATGCGCGCTCGCCATGATATTTGGCGGACGGCCGAGTGCGCTCGAAGCCATCGGCAAATTTCTTGCCGGATTGGTCGCACACCTGCCACCGCCAGCCGAACCGCTTACGCCTGGTGAGGATCACTTCGAACATGCCGACGAGCTTGGTCCCCTGCTCCTTGCCGGTCTCGCAGACGCACGAGCCTGCTCCGGCCTCCCCCGTTGGAGTGATGTCCGACATATAACGCGGCAGGATGGAAAGCGAATAAAATTGATTATCGGAAATAGGTATCTTGCACTGCTGTGAGGAAGTCGCGGCGCCGCTGGAATAAGCCGGCGGTGCCGGTGTTGATCGGTCCTGCTTGGTAGCGCTGCCAGAGCTGTTCAAATCGAAACGCCAACAATCGCAACAGCAAGCGGAGCAGCGGAAAGCATCTGCTTTCGCACACGGGACTGGCGGTAATAAGATATGGGAATCCATGCGCTGAATGAGAAGTGTTCACCAGGCACGAAGACTAGCGTCGGGCCGCATGCGGCATCACCGCTCAAGCACTACCGCGCGACGACCTCGACTTCGCCGTCGACGCCGTTGACGACATTGAAGCCGCGCTCGTAGACCTTGCCCTCGTTCTTGGCGATGGCGCGGTATTCGCCTTCGGAGAGCACGACGCGGGGAAAGGCGCCGATCGATTCCTTGATGACGTCGCCGCCCGGGGTCAGTACCGACCAGGCGGTGTTGGCGAGCGCCTCGCCGCCCCTGTCGCTGACGAGCTTGAGCGTGATGACGGCAGCGCGGTGGGTGATGGTGACGTCGGTGAGCTTGCTGGCCTGGACGCGGATGTCCGAGCGCACCACCGAATTGGCGTCGCCGTAATTCGAGATGATGTAGTAGGTGCCCTCCGGCAGCAGCACGACGTCGCCGGCGGCGACGTTCGGCACCAGGGAGGCGCGTTCGCCGGATTCGAACTGGCTCCCCTTGTAGATCGCGAACGAGATCTGGTTCTGCGGAATGCGACTGGTGCCGACGCGGCCCTCGATGCGCAAGCCCCCGGCGGGCAGCACGAAGGACTCGCGATCGGTCTCGGCTTTCAGGCTGACGGTGCGCACCGCGCTGACGAGGCCAAAGGCGACATGCACGACGTAATTGCCGGGCGGCAACACGATGTTTGGCGTGGCATTACGATCTTCGCGAATCAGCTTGAAGGTGCCGTTCTCGTCGGGACGATCGGCAAACACGCGCCAGACCAGGCCGCTGGTGATCGGCGGGGTGTCCTTGCCATATTTCGCGGTCAGCGACAGCACGCCCTGTCCGGGCACCGCCGCATTGAGCGGCGGGGCGGATGGCACAGTCGTGACCGCGGGCGGCGGCATGCTGGGCGTGGTCGGCTGCAACAGGGTCGGCGGCAGGCTCGGCGGTCCGGCACCCGGGCCGGAGGGCGGCGCCAGACTGACGGCACCGCCGGGATCGGGCACCGAAGCGGGCGGCACCGGCGGCGGACGATCGGAGAAAAGCTGCGCCTGCGCAGCATTTTGGCCAAGAGTATAGAGACAGGCAGCAAAGACCAACACCGGCAGCAGCGATGTGCTGCGCCGCCATCCGATGATGCCGTCACCCCCGAGAGTCATGCCACCTGCTTTTCACCGAAAACGCGGCAAATTCAAGCCTCTGGATCCCCGAGAAATACGGCCAATACGGTTCTTTGGAACCCGGCTGACGCCTGCGTGATTACCCCAGGGGCACCCGTCCCTCGCCATACTCCTGCCCCGCGCGCTTCCCAAACCGGCATAAACCATGCTTCGGCCCGGTTCTGGCGGAGCGCGAGTGCGGTGCCTAGTCTGATGGCGGGTCCCGGCGTAGGAGAGTTTCGGTGCTGGACATATTGAAGGGTCGGGGTTCGAACAGCGATAAGGTCGGCGAGAAAGTCGGCTTGGGCAGCATCCGCCGGCCGGTCATTGGCCTTGCCCTCGGCGGCGGCGCGGCGCGCGGCTTTGCTCATATCGGCATTATCAGGACCCTGCTCGCCAACGGAATCGTGCCTGACGTCGTGGTCGGCACCTCGATCGGCGCAGTGGTCGGCGGCCTCTATGCAGCCGGCCGGCTCGATACGCTGGAAGAATGGGGCCGCAGCCTGCAAGGCATGCGCAACATCCTCGGCTATCTCGACATCCGCCTCAACGGCTCTGGCCTGATCGGCGGCGAGAAGCTGGCGACCCGGCTCGAGGCTGCCTGCGGCCAGAGCCAGATCGAGGATCTCCCGGTCAAGTTCGCCGCCGTCGCGACCGAGGTCCGCACCGGCCACGAGATCTGGCTGACGCGCGGCCGCGTGGTCGACGCGATGCGCGCCTCCTACGCGCTGCCCGGCATCTTCTCTCCGGTCCTGATCGGCGATCGCTGGCTGGTCGACGGCGCATTGGTGAACCCGGTGCCGGTCTCGGCCGCCCGCGCGCTCGGCGCGGAAATCGTCATCGCCGCAAATCTTTCCAGCGACATCTTCACCTATTCGACGACGGTCTATTCGCACGGCGCGACGCCTGAACCGGTGATCCCCGCGACCGAAGAGCCGGCGTCAAAGCGGCGCTTCCCGAGATTCTTCTCGCCTGAGAAGACGGTGAAGCGCGAGTTCTTCGGCAGCGGCAGCGCCCGGCCCGGCCTCTCCTCGGTGATGGTCGACGCTTTCAACATCATGCAGGACCGTATCACCCGGGCGCGCCTCGCCGGCGATCCGCCCGACATGCTGATCACACCGCGGATCGGCCAATTCGGCTGGTTCGATTTCCACCGCTCCGAGGACCTCATCGCGCTGGGCACCCGCGCAGCCGAGCGTGCGCTGGAGTCCATCCAGGAGGCAATCCACGAACTGGCGCCTGCGCCCGAGGGCGCCGCGCCCAAAGCCGACCAGCAGGCCTGATCAGGCGGTCTACTGATCAGGCAGTCTTGATGTAGTCGCGCAGAGCTTCCTGCTCGGCCTCGTATTCCTGCACCCGACGCTTGACGATGTCGCCGATCGAGATCAGGCCGACCACCTTGCCGTTGTCGACCACGGGCAGATGGCGGAACTTGCCGGTGGTCATCATCTCCATGAGCTCGGCGACCGTGTCGGTCTCCTTGCAGGTGACCACCTTGCGGGTCATGACCTGCGAGACCGGCTCCTCCAGCGCGCCGGCGCCGCGCTCGCCGATCACCCGGACGATGTCGCGCTCCGACAGGATGCCTTCCAGCCGGCTCTGGTTCATCACCAGCACCGCGCCGATCTTCTTGTCGGCGAGCAGTTTGACCGCGGCAGCCAGCTTGGCGTCGGGCTCGACGCTCATGATCTGGTGGCCCTTGGTGTTGAGAATCGAACGTACCGTCATTGTCGCCTCCCTGAATCGCAACCGTCCGCTGTTCGCGGTCCGGACTTGTTCTTCGAGTCTTCAACTAACAGTTTCAGCGCCGGTTTCACGTTCAGGCGCTTTGCGAAGCATCGCCGCTAGCGGCCTGTCGCTTCGGAACATTCTTCTCGGGAATGATGGATGAATTCGGGCGGCGCCGCAAGCGCCGCTTCAAATGCGGTCTGAAATGTCCCGTGATGACGCATCCGCAGCATCACTTCGCACGCGCGGCACCGGATCGAACAGCGCGAACAGCAACAGGCCGGCAAGGAAGCCGCCGATATGCGCCTGCCAGGCGACGCTCGTGGTCTCGCTGTCGACGCCAATCGCGCCGACGCCGAAGACGATGTTGACGCCGAACCACACCGCAAGAAAACCGAGCACCCGCCCGTCGCGCAACGCGCGCGACAGCGGCAGCGCCGGAACTCTTGCGGCGGTATCGGCATCCGATCGGCTGAACGACAGGAAGCTACCGCGAACGAAGGCGAAGCGGATCGCCGCCGCCATCGCGCCGGACACCGAGGCCGAGGCGCCGATCATCGGCGCCACCGCGTGCTCATGGGTGACGAGATGGGCGAGCGCGCCGGCCGCCGCCGTCACCGCGAGGAACAGGAAGAACCTGATGGCGCCAAAGCGCCGCGCCAGCGCGCTGCCGAACGGCAACAGCCACAGCACGTTGAAGCCGAGATGGGTGAGATTGGCATGCAGAAGCGAATAGGTGACGAAGGTCCAGACCTTGGCGCCGGCTCCGCCGGGGATCTCCAGATTGAGCAGCGAGGAATCGTAGCGCTTGGGGATGAAGCCGAAGACGTCGATGGTCCAGTTCTCGAGCTCCGGCGGCAGCAGCACCCGCAGATGGATCACCGCGAGCAGGAGGATATAGGCGGTCAGCGCGAACGGCAGCGTCAGGATCGGCTCGCGCGGAGCCTCCTCAACGACGGCCGGCACCCCCAGCGAAGCATCTTGCGACGAAGGATCTTGCGGCGGAGAATTTGGCGGGAATTCCAAGGGCGGCTTCGCTTTCAGGCGCGATCGGAGCGAGAGGCTTCACGACAGGCCTTGGAGATAGTCGCCTTTGCCCGCGCTGCGCAAGTGCACAAAAGGAAAAGGCAGGGCCCTGGGAAAGCCCTGCCTATCCGTGTCGGACTTCCGGTACCCAGAGAGACGGGAGTATCCCCACCCCTCCCCGCGGCCGGTGACCAAACTGTTTGACGCCTGTGTACAGGCCTCGCCGAGAACCTGGAGAAAAGCGGCGAGGCTTGCGACCGCGATCACCATAGCAGCGGGGCGGTGCACGGAAAGCGCATAGTTAATTTAACGTTAACGACGCAAAGGCAGCGCCAGGAGCACCGAAAATGCCGCTGCGGCATGGACGCTGCAAAGCCCCTCCTGCACAACAACACAGGGATCGCGGCTGCACTGAAGCGGGACAGGTTTGTCCCGCGAGGTTGCGCCCCGGGGTAAGCGTTCAGCCATGAAACATCCGTCGAGCCGCGAGTTCTTCGCATATTGGGACACCAAGCGGGGCACCGCGCGGGCCCCTGACCGGGCCGATATCGATCCGGCCGCCGTGCGCGGCCTGCTCGGTGACATCTTCGTGCTCTCCTGCGAGCCCCATCTCGGCTTTCCGTTCCGCGTCGCCGGCACGCGCGTCTGCGCCCTCGCAGGGCGCGACCTCAAGGATGCGAGCTTTGCGGCGCTGTTCAACGAGGCTAGCCGCCGCGAGATCGAGGAGATCACGACCATCGTCGCCGACGAGAGCCTCGGGGCAATCGCCGGCGTCACCGCCGCGCGCGAGGACGGCAGCAAGGCGCATCTCGAGCTGCTGCTGCTGCCGTTCAACGCCCGCCCGCATACACCGGTGAGCGTGACGGGCGTGCTCGCGCCGTTCGACGACGAATGCGGCGCGCTGGGCCCGTTCGCCCTCACCTCCTGGCGCTATCTGCACCAGCCGGAAAAACTGCTGCCGCGCGCGATCCGCAAGCTGCAGATCGCACGCGGGCTGATGGTCTATGAGGGGCTGCGCTAGGAGTGCACCCTGCTCACGGCATCGCCAGATGCCAGGCGCCGTTCAGAAAGCCGTCGCCGGTGACGTCGCCGGGCTTGGTGTCCTTGGCAAAGGTGTAGAGCGGCTTGCCCTTGTAGGCCCACTGCTTCGAGCCATCGTCGCGCGTGATGACGGTGTAGCCGTCGGCGGCCGCATCGCTCGCCTCGGCCTTCAGCACCGGCCAGTTGGTCGCACACGGACCATTGCAGGCCGACTTGCTGTCAGCATCCTTGTCGAAAGTATAGAGCGACATGCCCTTGGGGTCGGTAAGCACGTTCCTTTTGTCGGTCTTGCCGGTCTTGGTCGGCGGTGCCGCGAAGGCAGCGGGAAGCAGCGCCAGCGATATTGCGAGCGTGAGCGCGAGGCGGATCGATGACGTCATGGTCTCTCCTGTCAGGCAATGGGCTTGCATGGGTAGGACGCCGCGCGAGCCGTCGTATTCCTGAGATCGCGGCAAAGATATTTTTCGCTGCAAGCCTCGTCGCATCGGAATAAACTGGGATGATGGAGATGGACGACGGATCGACATGAGCAAGCCGCATTGGCGTCCCGCGCGCGCCCCCGATCTGCCGGCGATCAGCAAGATCGCAGCACGGATCCATCCCGATCTGCCTGAAAGCCCTGAGGTGTTCGCGGAAAAGATGCGGCTCTATCCCGATGGCTGCCGCGTGCTTGTCGCGGACGACGGGATCGTCGGCTATGGTTTCGCGCATCCCTGGATCCAGCACCGGATTCCGCCGCTCGACGGCTTCCTCGAGCAATTGCCCGGCGGTGCGGATTGCCTCTATTTGCATGACATCGCGGTGCTGCCCGACTTTCGCGGCGGCGTCGCGCGCGACTATGTCGTTGCGACCGAACAGCTCGCGCGCGCGTCAGGAATCGCGACGCTCGCATTGGTGTCGGTCTACGCCACGCGGCCGCTGTGGGAGCGTCTCGGCTTTCGGCCGGTCACGGCGGATGCGGAGCTGCGGGCGAAACTCGCGTCCTACGGCGACAGCGCGACCTACATGCTGCGCGACCTCGCTGCGACGTAACGCCCCTCCCCGTCGACGCCGGTAGGCCGCCGTCAGGCGCGATGCTTCTTTTTAGTCTTCGGCTTCTTCCCGGCGGCGCCCTTCTCAGACCACGACGTGACCGAGGGCTCAGCGTGGCCCGGCTTGTTCTTGTGCTTTTTCTTCTTTGCGAAGGAAGGAGCATCGTCGAATTTCGGTGTGCGTTCGCCGTACGGCTTTTCGTGCGGTTTACCGTGTGGCTTGCCGTGAGGTTTGCCTTGCGGTTTGAACCCGTTCGGCTCGCGCGCGCGTTCGCCCTGGCGTTCACGATGATCGCTGTCGCCGATCTCGCGCCGCGGCGCGTGGGGCCGCTCTTCCGAAGCCGCCTGTCGCTGCGGCGCATCCGCCATCGGCTCGAGGCGGATATTGTCTTCCTTGTCCGGACGCTTGATCTTCACGGCGAAGGATTCCGCGACCCGCTCGGAAATTTCGAACTCGGTCGTGGTGTCCATGATCTTGATCGCGCCGATATCGTTCTTGTCGATGCCGCCGCGGCGGCAGATCATCGGCAACAGCCAGCGCGCTTCCGCATTCTTTTTTCGTCCGATGTTGGCCCGGAACCAGACGGTGCCATCCGCCATGCCATGTTTCGACGACGATTTTCCCGCTTTGGGCCGCGCCCTTTCGGGCCGATCATCGCCACGCGATGCGCGGATATCGTCGCGCGGTGCGCGCGTGTCATTGCGGCCGCGATCCTCGCGCGGCCGGCTGCTCCGCTCGCCGGGATCCATAATGTCTTCGGGCGACGGCAGCCGCGCGCGATAGAGCCGTGCGAGTGACGCGGCGATCTCCTCGGCCGACCGCTCGGCCAATAGCGCCTGCGCCAGCGCCAGATCGTCGGCGGTGGTCTCCTCCGTGAACAGCACGTCCTTCATGCGCTCGTGATCGAGCTTGCGGATCTCATCCGGCTGCGGCGCCGTCCCCCAGACCGCGTCGATCCCCGAAACATTGAGCAGCATTTCCGCACGCCGCCGCCGCACGGGCGGCACCAGCATGACGCTCGTCCCTTTGCGGCCCGCGCGGCCGGTGCGGCCGGAGCGATGCTGCATGACCTCGGCGTCGTTGGGCAGGTCGGCATGAATGACGAGGTCGAGGCTCGGCAGGTCGATGCCGCGCGCGGCGACGTCGGTCGCCACGCAGACGCGCGAGCGTCCGTCCCGTAGCGACTGCAGCGCCGTGGTTCGCTCGTTCTGCGTCAATTCGCCTGACAAAGCGACCACGGAGAAGCCGCGCTCCAGCAGCGCCGCCTGCAAATGCCGGACACCATCGCGCGTGCTGCAGAATACCAGCGCGCTCGGCGCCTCGTAGAAGCGCAACACGTTGACGACGGCGTGCTCGGCATCGCCGGGCGCGATCCGGATCGCGCGGTACTCGATATCGGCGTGACCGCCTTCGTCGCCGGCGACCTCGATCCGGAACGCCCGCTGTTGATACTGCTTGGCCAGCGCGACGATGCCGCGCGGGAACGTCGCCGAGAACATCAGGGTGCGGCGCGTGTCCGGCGTGGTCTTGAGGATGAACTCCATGTCCTCGCGAAAGCCGAGATTGAGCATCTCGTCGGCCTCGTCGAGCACGACTACCTTCAATTCCGAGATGTCGAGACGGCCGCGGCGCAAATGATCGCACAACCGGCCGGGCGTGCCGACGACGATATGAGCGCCGGCCGCAAGCTCGCGCTGCTCGCGCCTGGGGTCCATGCCGCCGACGCAGGAGACGACGCGCCCGCTCGCATGCTCGTACAGCCACGCCAGCTCGCGATGGACCTGCAAGGCAAGCTCGCGGGTCGGCGCCACGATCAGGGCAAGCGGTGCACCCGCCCGCTCGAACCGCTCGGCGTCGCCCAACAAGTCCTTGGCCATGGCGAGCCCATAGGCCAGGGTCTTGCCGGAGCCGGTCTGTGCCGAAACCAAGAGATCGCGGTCAGCGGCCTCGTCCGTGAGCACGGCGAGCTGAACGGGGGTCGGACGGTCGTAGTTGCGCTCGGCCAAAGCTCGGGCGAGCGGCGGACTCATGGTCGGAAAAGACACGGGATAAACCTTGGTTGGTCCAGGCGCGGAACGTCGAGCCGCGCGACCTGAAGCTGCGTAGGCGGCAAATGGTCCAGCCGCACGCGTGGTGATTTGATTTGGACGCTCTTTACGCCAAGTGCGGGCAAATCACCATGCCTATGACGCATGGCTTTGGTGATGCCGAGAATAAGCTTACTGGCCAGCTCGACCCACTACATCCAGCATTTTCGGGGCATTTTACTGCATATAGCGGGATTTTGGGGCGAGGCTGCAGATTTTCACGGCCACCTCGCTTAAATTATGCGCGGTTGGAGCTGCCGGAGACGCACAACAGGGCTAAGCTCAGGCCGATTGGACTAGGGAGCACGACGATGCGATTGGCAGTCATTTCCGATATCCACGGCAACCTTGCCGCGCTCGAGGCGGTGCTGGCCGACATCAAGGCGCGTGGCGTCGATCGTACGGTCAACCTTGGCGATTGCGTCACCAGCCCGTTGTGGCCGAAAGAGACTTTCGAAGCGCTCGAGGCGCTGTCGCTGCCGACCGTACGCGGAAACCATGATCGCTGGATTGAGGAGTTTCCGGACGACAAGCTCTCGTCGGCAGGTCTGTTTGCGCGCAACGCATTGACTGCGGAGCAACGTCTCGCACTCCACAGCCTGCCTTCCCAAATACGGCTGGACGATGGGATCCTGGCCTGCCACGGCACGCCCGACAACGATACGACATGCCTGCTGGAAGAAACGCTCGACGACGGCCGCTTCGTACCGGCACGCCGCGACGTGCTGGCAATGCGCCTCGCGAGTGAGCCGACGGCGCGCGTGGTGCTGTGTGGTCATAGCCACCGCCAGGCCGTCGTTCACGGACCTCATGACTGTCTGGTTCTCAATCCAGGGAGCGTTGGTTGCCCGGTCTTCGCAGACATTCCCGTTGCCGCAAACCTGGAATACCGCTCGCCGCACGCGCGATATGCAATCCTCACGAAGCGACAAAGGGGCTGGCAGGCCGAACTCTTGGCCCTCGAATACGATTGGGACGCCGCATCGTCCCGTGCCCTCGCCAACGACCACCCGAAATGGGCGCGGGCCATATCGTCGGGATATGTCAAATAACTGCTGGCATCGCTCGCCCCAAATCGAGCCGCACGGAAGAACGGGAGAACACATGGCCGACGGAATCTCGCTTGCCGACAAGCTCGCGACATTTGGGGATTTCTGGTCCCCACGCACGATCACGACCTTCAACGATTGCGACGTGATGGTGGTGAAAGTGAAGGGAGAATTCACCTGGCACAAGCATGACGACACCGACGATTTCTTTCTCGTCCTGAAAGGCAGACTGGATATCGAGTTGCGGGACCGGACGGTGACGCTCGGTCCGGGCGAACTCTACGTGGTGCCGAAAGGTGTCGAACATCGCCCGGTGGCGCGCGAGGAGGTTCATCTCATGCTGATCGAGCCGACCGGCACGCCGAACACGGGCGACAAGGCCACCGCCGCGGACCGCAAGCTCGCATAGATGGCAACTCGCCCAGCGCAGCTCTATGCCTGCAGCCTTAATCCCTGGAGGTCACCAGGCTGCTGAAGCCGCCGACCAGTCTAGCTCTTGCCCGCACAAGAGTGTCCCTGGCCGCGCGGCTCAGTGCGCGGATGGCGCGCCAGGCGTCGGTTGCCTGCAGCCACGCCTTCACCTCGGAGTACTTCCCATAGGCCCAGGCGAAGGCCGGAATCCGCATCAGCTTGTCGCGCGTGAGATGGAACAGGCGCTCGACCAGCACCAGCTTAAGCAGTTCGCCGACAAGAAAAGTCACGGCCCCCATCACGATTTGCCCGGTCGCCGCGAGATAGGCTGCCACGGGCTTGACCGGCTCCAGGATAATGACGGGTACCGAAAACAAGGCGAGCGAGCAATAAGGCGACAGCGATCTGATCCAGCCCCGCAATCGCTTCAATTGGAGATGCCGCCCGATCCAGCGCGAGATTGGCCTCGCCACGGCCATGAAGACCGCATCCACCAGGAAGTAGATGGCGGCCGCGATGTAGGTCAGGGGCTTCAGGTTCTGCTTCACGATGAACTCTCCCGTGAACTGAAAGCCGTAACCTGGGCCTAAGTTTCACCCCGGCTTGAATAACTCGCGGATTTTCGATGGAACTTTTCGTGTACGGGCCCGCCGCTGCCCGGTTCAGATCTCCGCATAGATCTCCAAAAGATTACCGTCGGGGTCGCGGAAGAACAGCGTCCGATGCCCGAACGACTGGTTCGTCGGCGGTGACAGCAGCGCCACGCCGTGGCGTGCGAGTTCGTCGGCACACGCATCGACTTCGGCCGCGGATACCTTGAAGGCCAGTTGCAGCGCGGCACTGCCCGCCGGCGTCGGCGCGTCAGTCGCGGTTCGGCCCGGCCTTGCGAGAGCCAGCGTGTTGGGGCCCAAGCCGTACTCGATCCAGTTCGGCGACAGCTCCCGCAGCAGCGGAAATGCGAGGACGTCTTCATAGAAGCGCCGCATCGCCGCCATGTCGCGCACGAAAATGACGGTGTAGTCGATCGCACGGATGGCGCGGAAGGGGGAGCGGGAGCGCTGACCTGGTTCGGTTGTGTGTTCTTCCATCATCGAGTCTTTCATTCCAAACGTCGGCGGGTAGCCCGTATGGAGCGTAGCGGAATACGGGGAGCTGTCGGCGAGAATTCCGCATTGCGCTGCGCTCCATCCAGGCCACGAACTTCTCACTCCACCAGCTCCGGCCACGGCACGATCGTCGACTTCACCGTCTTCATCGCCATGGCATCCCTGACCGCCTGCGCGACGCCGTCTTCCGTGAACGGATAGATCGTTTGCATCTTCAGCCAGGGATATTTGCCCGCCGTGCGATGGAGCATGTCGACGCCGAGCGGCAGATCGTTGGCGGTAAAACCCCAGGAGCCCAGCACGTTGATATCCTTGGTGCAGATGCGGTGCCATGAAGTCTCGATCGAGCCGGCGTCGGTGAACTGGCCCATCTCGACATAAGTGCCACCGTCGCGCAGCATCTCGACGCCTTCGGGGCCGGCGGAGGGGTGACCCGAGCAATCCATCACCAGATCGGCGCCGAAGCCGCCGACGATGTCGCGCACGCGGGCGATGCGGTCCCGCGCTGACTTCAGTTCCTCGATGTTCACTGTCGCCTCGGCGCCGAACTCACGCGCGAGCTTGAGCCGCGGCTCCTCCGGCGCACCGACGCAGATCACGCGCCCTGCTCCCATCTCCTGCGCGGCGGCGACCGCGAGAATGCCGATTGGACCCGAGCCCTGGATCACCACCGTGTCGCCCCAGGTGAAACCGCCGGCGCGGCTGGCGCGGTTGAAGGCGCGGATGCAGGACGTCAGCGGCTCCGACAGCGCACCCAGCCGCAGCGACATGTCGTCAGGCAATTTGTAGATCTTGGTGCCCGGCAGCATGTCGAGATCGACATAGACATATTCGGCCCAGCCGCCCCACATGTGAGGCGCTTTGTCGAAGCCGAGATAGCGGCCGTAATAGACCGGCGTCAGGCACTTGTTGGCGACTTGGGGATAATGGATGCAGTAATAGCAGCGGCCGCAGGGCATCAGCGGCGGGATCATCACTTTTGATCCGACCTTGAGCGGCTTGCTCATGAAGTCCTCGGTGAATTCGTCGCCGCATTCGACGATGATTCCGCCGAGCTCATGGCCGAGCGTGAACGGCCACGGCAGCGGCTTCGGCCAATGCCCCTTCAGAATGTGCAGGTCCGTGCCGCAGACGCCGCACGCGCCGACCTTGATCAGCGCGGCCCTCTTGCCGACCTTCGGCCACGGCACGGTGCGAATGACGGGTTCGCTGCCCGGCCCTGCGTGGGTGCAGACGCGGATCTGGTCCATGGCGTGTCCTCGCTGCCCGTCTGTTATGATTGATTGGTGCGGGCTGAAGCGAAGCGTATGTGAGATGCGCGCTGGTGCCAAGCCGCGGTCTCGTAACCCGCATGAGCGAAGCGACATGCGGGGCCAGCATTCCCGGATATCGCTTCGCTCATCCGGGCTACGGGACCCTGGTCTCCACACACCCAAGTGCCTTGAGCGCTCGACGGCGAACGTGTAGGCACGGCGCCAAAGTCCCACCCCAGGTGCCCGCTTGAACCCCCTCCCTCAAAATCCCGTGGTCGCGTCCGGCTCGTTCGCAGCGATGAGGTCGGTGCCCTACCGGCTCCAGTTCATCGCTTACGTGCTGGCGATGATGGCCGACAATATCGAGCATGTGATCAGCTATTGGGTGGTGTTCCAGAAATTCCATTCGCCGGCGCTGGCGGGTTTTGCCGTGCTGTCGCACTGGTTGCCGTTCCTGCTGTTCTCGGTCGCGGTTGGCGGGCTGGCGGACCGGGTCGATCCGCGCCGCATCATTCAATGCGGCATGCTGCTGTTCATCGTGGCCTCGGCTGGATGGGGTTTCTTCTTCATCACCGACGCCATCGAGATGTGGCACGCCATGCTGCTGCTGGTGATCCATGGCTGCGCCGGCGTGTTGTGGCAGACGCCGAACCAGCTGCTGCTCTATGATCTCGTCGGTCCGGCCGATCTTCCGAGCGCGGTGCGGCTGAATGCGATGGCGCGCTATCTCGGCATTTTGGTCGGACCTGCCGTCGGCGGCATGATCATGCTGACGCTCGGCACCTCGCATGGCATTATCTTCAACACGCTGTTCTATCTGCCGATGCTGCTGTGGCTGTTCTGGGCGCCGGTGCGCGACAACAGCGTGGCGGTGCGGCGCTTCGCCGTGCGCGGCCTTGCCGACATCATGCTGACCATCCGCGCCATTGGCACGCAGCCGGTGCTGACGGCGATGACTTGGCTTGCCGGCCTCACCTCCTTCATGATCGGCAACGCCTATCACGCCCAGATGCCGGGCTTTGCCGGCGATCTCGGCCATGGCGATCCCGGAATCTCCTACAGCGTGCTGCTCGCGGCTGATGCGGCCGGCGCGCTGCTCGCCGGCATCGCGCTGGAATCCTGGGGACGGCTCAAGGGTACGCCGCGCACCGCGATCATGCTCGCGATGCTGTGGAGCGTGGCGCTGCTCGGCTTCGCCTCGGTGCGGATCTATCCGGTCGCGATCGTGCTGCTGTTCTTTGCAGGCTTCTTCGAGCTGTCGTTCAACACCATGGCGCAGGCGCTGGTGCAGTTGAACGCGCCGTCAGACATTCGCGGCCGCGTCGTCGGCCTCTACAATATGGCCGGGCTCGGGATGCGGGCCTTTAGCGGCATCACGGTCGGGCTGTTCGGTGCGGCGATCGGCATTCACTGGTCGCTCGGGCTCTCAGCCGCAGTGCTGCTGGCGCTGCTATGTCTCCTCTATGGGCGCGCGACGAGGAAGACGGCCGGTTGACTCCGGCGTCTCCCCACCGCACGCTCGATACAGGGTTTGGGGAGATGAAGCGTTGCGCAATCGCTGGGGCATACTTGCGATCCTGTTCGTCGTTCGCCTCACCATCGCATTCCAGTTCCAGAGCGTGGCCGCGGTCGCGCCGCTGCTGCAGCAGAGCTTCGGCGTCGGGCTCGCCGATATCGGCATCCTGATCGGACTCTATTTCACACCGGGCATCGTGCTGGCGCTGCCGGGCGGCGCGATTGGCCGGACGCTTGGCGACAAGCCCACCACGATCGTGGCGCTGCTGCTGATGACGGCGGGCAGTCTCGTCATGGCCACCACCGACGTCTGGGGCTGGCAGATGGCGGGCCGGCTCGCCTCCGGCGCCGGCGGCGTGCTGCTGACCGTGCAGCTCACCAAGATGGGCACCGACTGGTTTGCGGGGAAGGAGATCGCTACCGCGATGGCGATCTTTGTCAACTCCTGGCCGGCCGGCGTTGCGATCTCGCTGCTGGTGCTGCCGGCGATCGGCACGGCCTATGGCGCGGGCGCCGTGTTCCTCGTGGCCGGCGCGCTCACCGCGATCGGCATTGTGCTGATCACGTTCTACCAAGCACCGCCGGGAGCAACCGCCAGCGCGGCCGGCTCCGGGCGGCTTGATCCGCTCGCGCTTCTGGCGGTGATCGTCGCGGGCGCGATCTGGGGCCTCTATAATGTCGGCTTCGCCATGATCTTCTCGTTCGGCCCCTCGCTGCTCGCCGAGCGCGGCTGGAGCATTGCCGCGGCGGGATCGGCGATCAGCCTCGTGATGTGGCTGTCGGTGATCTCGGTGCCGGCAGGCGGTTATCTCGCCGATCGCTTCAAGCGGCCGTTCGTGCTGGCTATCGTGGCCAGCCTGGTGGTGGCCGGGCTGCTGGCCTGGCTGACCCGGTCCGACGCCGTGATCACGATCCTCGTCCTGATCGGCCTGATCGGCGGCCATCCGGCCGGGCCGATCATGAGCCTGACCGCCCGCGTGCTCGTGCCGGAAACCAGGGCGATCGGGATGGGCGTGTTCTACACTCTCTTCTATGCCGCGATGATGCTAGGACCGGCGGTGGCGGGCCGGCTCGCCAAATCGGCCGGCACGGCCGCGGTCGCGCTCGACCTCGGCGCGCTGACAGTGCTGGCCTGCCCGCCCCTGATGTGGCTTTTCGAACGCATTGTGTCTGTTCGTCATCGCCGCGCCCGATCCTAACGCGGCATTAACCCTGTGCACCTTAGGGTCGTCCCGGACTCCGCCAGGCGGGGGGTCGGGTTGTGAAAATGGCGTTGGCGCACAAAAGATTTCTTCCGGCCGCCGAGGAACGTCGGCGTTTCCAGCGGGTGAAGGTTCACCTGCTCGGCCGCTACATGCTGCCGGACCGCCGTGAATTCCCCTGCCAGGTGATCAACATGTCGCCGGGCGGGCTGGCGCTGCTGGCCCCCGGCATCGGCAATGTCGGCGACCGCGTGGTCGCCTATCTCGACCATATCGGCCGCGTCGAGGGCAAGATCACCCGCATCATCGACAATGGCTTCGCCATGACGGTCGGTGCCACGCCGCGAAAGCGCGACAAGCTTGCGGCACAGCTGACCTGGCTCGCCAACCGCGACATCCTCAATTTGCCGGAAGACCGCCGCCACGATCGTATCGTGCCGCGCAATCCGATCGCGGTGCTGACGCTCGAGGACGGCACCAAGATGACCTGCCGCATCATCGACCTCTCGCTGTCGGGCGCCGCCATCGCCGCGGAGAACCGCCCCCCGCTGAAATCGACGGTTCTGCTCGGCCGGGTGCAGGGCCGCGTGGTCCGAAACCTCGAAGATGGCTTCGCGCTCGAGTTCATGCATTCCCAGCCAATTGAAACTCTCGAAGAGAGCGTTACCGCGCGGTAAAGCGCGAAGGCACCAAAACCACTGCATTTCAAGTACTGAAGGCGGCCTCCGCGATGCGGACGCCGCCTTTTTCATGGGTGGCGTCGAGGCTCGCGCGGGTTAACGCGGAGGCTGCGGGAGCGTGCAAACAACGGTTCCGCCAGCGTTTCCGCGTTAATCCATAAAATTTGAATCAATTGCAGTCCTATCGAATTTTATTCAAGTTTGACTCAAGTATAGATCGAATTCGCCGCGTGTTTTACTTGCATTCGTCTCGACTTGACTTGACTGACTTAGCGGCAACTCAAAAGCTGCCTGCGCAATGTGGTCCCAACAAGAAACGGGGGCCGCAATGTTTGATTTCAGGGGACAGGGGAAGGGATTGGCGCTCGCCGCCATGCTCTTCGGAATGAGCGCGGCAGCGCAGGCCGGCGAAGGCCGTCTGCTCTACGCAAGCCTCGGCGACACCACGCGTGCGCCGATCGGCTGGGTCGAGTTCTGTGCGGACAATGCCGCTCAGTGCCAGGGCGCACCGACGCAACCGCGTGACATCGTGATGTCGCAGGCTGCATGGCGCGACCTCGTCAAGGTCAATCGCTGGGTCAACGAGACCGTCAAGCCTTTGACCGACCAGGAGCACTGGGGCGTGATCGAAAAGTGGTCGCTGCCGTCGGACGGTTACGGCGACTGCGAGGACTACGTGCTGTTGAAGCGCAAGATGCTGATCGATGCCGGATGGCCGCGCGAGGCCCTGCTCATCACCGTGGTGCGCGACAAGAAGGGCGAAGGACACGCGGTGCTGACGGTGAAGACCGACAAGGGCGAGTTCGTTCTCGACAATCAGAACGAGAACGTCGTTGCCTGGACGGAGACCGGCTACCGCTTCGTCAAGCGCCAGTCGCAGAGCGATCCCAATGTCTGGGTCTCGCTCGGCGACACCAAGCCGGCGGTCTCCACCGCCAGCGCAAGGGATCAGTAGAGACAAACGAAAGAGATACGCGACCCGGTCACATCCCCACCCCTCCCCGTCCCAGACCGGTTCGCGCGGGGGCCCCCCAACCCCCCAAAGGGGGGGCCCACATTTTTTTGGGTTTTTTGGGTTTTTTTTAGGCGCCCGGCCCCGCCCCGGGCCCCCCCCCCCCGGGGTAAAACCCCCAGTGGGTTTTATGGCCGG
>NZ_JBVVPP010000015.1:76976-112320 GCF_055811315.1 Bradyrhizobium sp. MI1.4
CCCCCCTCCCCCCCGCTCCCCGTCCAAACCCCCCCCCCCCCCGCCCCCACCCGGGCGGCGCCGGCCCCTCCCACCCCCATTGCGTGCCCGGCAACTTTTTTAGGGTGTACTTCGCTTAGTTCTGCGGCGCCTGCCGCGACCAGGGCACGCGCGCGACGGTGAAATCGCGCCATGTGCTTTGCAGGACGGGTTGCACCCCGATCGACGCGCGCGCCTGCCAGCCTGCGATCGCCGCCGCGGCGATGGTGCCGTCGGGCTCGGCATCAAGCCCGTCCAGCAATGATGCCGTAACCGCCATGTCGTTGACGGCGCCAAGCTGCTCCTGCAAGCCGGAGAGCCTTCGCGAGAATTTTCGCGTGGATTTGCGGTCTGCGAACAGCGGCAGCAGAAACTCGCTGAGATAGCGCAGCCGCTTGGTCGCGAGCCGCAGGCGGTGCAACTGTTCGGCGGAAAGCGACTTGAAGCGGCGGCCGCGCTTGAGCACCTTGGCGTATTGCGCCGATAGGATGCGTGCCGCGAAGTCGGCCGCGGGTTCGGCGAGCTGGCCGAGATCCTCGGTGGCGACGTCGTTGCGCCAGCCCCGCGCCTCGATCCAGTTGCCGAGGCCGAGCAGGAACATGGCGCAGCGGCGATCTTCGAGGGCGCCATGCGCCTTGCGATAGGCGTCGGACTGGCGCCCGGCCGCAGCCAGGCCCAGTGCATCGAAGCCCGCGACCGACGGACAGGCTGTTGCGATCTTCGGCAAGGTATCGAGCCGGAACACATCCCAGTCGCGCGCGGCGGAGAGCTCTTGCGCCAGCCATCTGGCTTCCAACCGCAGCGCATCGAGATTGCTGAGCGCGCCGACCGACCCCATCAGATCCAACGCCGATCGAAGCCGGCGCAGCGAGACGCGCAGCTGATGGATTCCTTCCGGATTGCGGCCATCCTCGGCCGCCGGCAGCGACTGAAGCAAATGGAGGAAGCAGGAACGCAGGATTGTCGCGAACGCCTCGTCCAATGTCACCGACGGATCGAGACGAAGTTTTCGCGGACGCCGCGCCGAGGGTGGCTTGTCGGCGGCAAGATCGAAGCCGCGTGCCGATTTGGAGCGAATGGACGGCTTTACGTCGCCGTGCTCCGCGAGCCGCAGCGCGATCTCGTAGACCGCGCTCGCGCTGCCGCTCTTGAGCTCCAGCTCGATCTCGCTCACCGGCAGTGAACGGTCGCCGGCCGTCAACTCACCCTGGTCGAAGGCGATCTCGACCGTGCCTGACGGCAGTTCGATCGGCCGCGCATGGCGATGGACATCGGCGGTGAAGACCGATTCGAGCGGCTGCGCTTCCAGGTTGCCGCGAAGCTTCTCGGGAATGAACGGCATTGCCAAACCGAGATCGGGCGCAAGCGACGGTACCCTCATCTCCCACTCACCACGGCGGAGCGGATCGTCCACCGCATCGGTCTTCACGGTCTGCACGAAGCGCGCGCCGCTCTGACGAACGCGCAAGCTCAAGCCGTGGCGACGCAACGTCCGCTCCGGCGTGTCGTAATAGACGGACTTGAGATGTTTGCGCGCGCCCTTGTTGCGCGCGTTCATCGCGATCACAGGCGCGGCCTTGAAATGCGCCATGCGATCGGCATCGACGAAAAGCTTGAGCTCGATCTCACCGGCACCATGCGCGGCAGCGCTCGACCGCAGTGGTTCCGTTGCCCGTTCCGCGTCTTGCAATGGCGTCTGATCGATCACAGGTTCCGCGACGAGTTCGGCCGGCTCACGCTGCCTGAAGAAGCCAGCAACGACTTGCGTTCTCTTGTTTTCCCTTGCAACAGGATTTCCATCCCGCGCGCTCGGAGCCTTGCGAACCGGCGTTGCGTCTGACTTCAGCATTTACGGTAACATGACAGTTCGATGACAGAGCGCCATCCTATAGCCGGTGTGGCTCGCGAGGAATAGTCACGTGACGTCGCAGCGCCCTACCGTCCACACGAGGCTGGGAGCGCACAATCCAGCTTGACCACAGGAACTAAATTGCCGCTGGGCACAGCAAGCGATCGAATTGACTGCGAATCCCGCCCTTCTCGAAACCGAGATGAACGCGTCAGCGAGCTTGACTCATGCCAACCTTCCCGCAATCGGTGGCGATGGCGTCGAGCGCGCTGCCCTGTCCCTCCGGCTGTTGCTTCATCGGCTAGCGGTACAGGCAATCACAAGGAGTTGGCATGACGTCGTTCCGTCCCGTCATCGCGTTGTCCAGGGGCCTCGAAGTCCTTCGGGTGATCAATCAGGAACGGCAGTCGACCGTCGGCTCGCTGCACAAGGCGACGGGGCTGAACAAGTCAACGATCGTCCGCATGCTCGAGACGCTGGAGCATGAAGGTTATGTGGTACGTCGTACCGAGCCGGCCAGCTACGCGCCGACGGGACGGGCGCTGCTGCTCAGCGCAGGCTATGATGAGCCGACCTGGATTGGCGGCATCGCCGAACCCATCCTCAACAAATTCCGTAAGCAGATCCACTGGCCGTCAGACATTGCCGTGCTCGATCAGGAATCTATGGTCATCGCCCACACGACGCGGGTGGATGGCTCGCTGCTGTTCAGCCGCCCGCCGGGATTTCGGTTTCCCGTCCTCGGCACCTCGATGGGACGCGCCTATCTCGCCTTCTGCGAGCCCGCCGAGCAGGAGCGCATTGCCGCGCGGCTTGCCCTCGGTCCCGAGCCCTGGAACGATCTGGCGCGCAATCCCGTCAGGCTTGCCAAAGTGCTGCGCACGATCCGCGACGCCGGCTTCGCGGTCATGGACGAGACCTACAGCCGCCGCGTCTTCGGCGGCGCAGTGTGGGCGATCGGCGTACCCGTCGTTTTGCGGAATCGGCTGTTCGGCAGCATGAACGTGATGATGCTTCGCGAGGCGGTCGGTCTGGAGGACGGCGTGCGGCGCTTCGTACCTTCGATGAAGAAGGTCGCTTCTGCACTTGCCGAGGCGCTCGGCGCCAAGCTTGCCGCGCCGGGTTCTCCTGCAGGTCGGCGATGATCATTTCACACAGTGAAACGATATTTTGATTTCTTGACCATCCTCCTTGCCCGTGTGAAACCTCGTTGCGGTGGCTGCCGGCTGCCCAATGACACAGGGAAAAGGGGAGGCCGAAGTGCGGACATCCGCGAGAATTTGGGCTGCCGCGATTGCATGCCTGACGATGGCCGCCCCTGAAACGGCTTGGGCCGAAGCGTGGCCGACCCGGGCAATCAAGATCGTCGTCTCCACGCCGGCAGGCGGCATCACCGATGCCTTCGCCCGCGCCTATGGCGACTATATCTCGCAGAAGCTCGGCCAGCCGGTCATTGTCGAAAACAAAACCGGAGCCAGCGGTGCGCTGGCGGCACAGTCGGTGAAGGATTCCCCGGCCGACGGCTACACGCTGATGTACACGATCTCGTCCACCTTGCTCGGTAACCGGCTGTTGTTGAAATCGCTGGCCTATGATCCGGACAAGGATTTCACGATCGTCGCGATGACGCCTTCGGGGCATCTGCCGTTGGTGGTCCATTCCGCCACCAATGCAAAGACGATCGAAGAGTTCGTCGCGTACGCACGTGGCAACAAGGTCACGGCCGGCTCGTACGGCATCGGCTCGTTCGCGCATATTGCGATCGCCGAGCTTAACCGGCAATTCGGTCTCGACATTTCCATCGTGCATTACCGCGGCGAAGCGCCGATGTGGCAGGATTTGGCCGCCGGGGTGATCCAGGCGGCGGTCGGCAGCTATCAGGCCGCGCTGCCGGTGCTCGATACCGGCATCGGCCGCCCGATTGCCGTGCCGACACCGGTGCGCATGAAGAAGCTGCCCGAGACCAGGACATTTGCTGAGCAAGGGGTCACGGGCAATGTCTTCCAGCTCATCAGTTTTACCGCGCTGGTGGCGCCCGCTGCGATACCGGCAGACCGGATCGACATGCTCGCCAAGCTGATGGTCGAAGGCGGCAAGACGGAGCGCGTGCAGAAGCTGCTCGATGCCTTCGGCGTCGACCAGCCGGCCATGGATCGCGCATCCTCGATTGCGCTCTACGAAAAGGAAGGGCCGGTCTGGCTCGAGTCGATCAAGACTCTCGGGTTGGAGCCGCAATAGCCGTCGCCGCGCCCAGCCGGGTGCGGACACCTCCTGGAGGTCAGACCCCGAGCACGTCCGCGAGCCGCAACTCGTCGGCGGCGGGATCCTTCAGGAACAGCTCGGCCTCGATCTCGTTCAGATGCGACAACATCTGCGCGCGCGCGGCCTCCCTGTCGCATTTGCGGATCGCGGAGACGATTCCGGCGTGATGATCGGTGCCGCAGGCCGGCGTGTCGTGCCGGCGGTAGAGCAGGATGATCAGCGAGGAGCGCGCGATCAGCTCCTTGAGAAAACCAAGATAGATGCTGTGGCCACTCATCTCGGCGACGAGTCGATGGAAGTCGCCGGAGAGGCGGACCGAAGCACGCGCATCGCCACGCAGCTCCGCCTCGCGCTCCTCGGCAAGATGCCGCTGGAGACGCCCGATCCAGGCCGGCGACACCGCGTCAACGGCGTGATCGACGATTGTCGGCTCGATCAGGCGGCGCGCCTCGAACACTTCGCGGGCGTCCGCAGGCGTCGGCCGCGCGACGAAGGCGCCGCGGTTCTTCTCGATGTTGACGATGCCTTCATGCGCGAGCTGTTGCAGCGCGGTACGAACCAGCGTTCGGCTTGCTCCGTAGATCTCGCCGATCTCGTCCTCGCCGAGTTTCGTGCCGGGCAACAGGCGATGCTCGAGGATCGCCGCAGTCACACCTTCCCGGATGCGGCTGACGCGATCGCTCGCATCTGGCGCGTCGGATTTCGGTCGGGACTTGACGGCCATGGGGGTGAGGACTCGATCGTCGACGAGGGCGTTGAATCCTAATCGACCAGCTGTATCCAATCACAGGCGAAACTTTATACAATCCGCGCCTGTTTTGTGTGCACGCAACTGCGAAGGCAGCGAACCGCCCAAGCCCGTGGGATTCGATCTAACGATCTGACTCCGCTGCACTGTTTTGGAATTCGGCCGGCCGAGAACGATTCAAGCGCGATTGGCATGGACCTTGCGGAGAGAGGCGCAGCATCGCCCTCGCCCCGGACACGCCATGGCCACTCCCGCCGCCCTCGAACTGGTCGCCGTCACCAAGCGCTACGACACGACGCTGGCGGTCGACACCGTCAATTTGAAGATCCCGGCCGGCACCTATTGTTGCCTGCTCGGCCCCTCCGGCTGCGGCAAGACCTCGACCCTACGCATGATCGCCGGCCACGAGGCCGTCAGCGAAGGCGACATCATCCTGGGTCCGCAGAACGTCACGGATCTCGAACCCGCCAAGCGCGGCACGGCGATGATGTTCCAGTCCTACGCGCTGTTTCCGCACCTCACCGTGCTCGACAACGTGGCGTTTGCCCTGAAAATGCGCGGCATCGACCGGGCGACGCGGCACAAGCGCGCCGGCGAGTTGCTCGAGCTGGTGGCGATGACGCCCTATGCGGCCCGCCTCCCCGCACAGCTGTCCGGCGGCCAGCAGCAGCGCGTCGCACTCGCCCGCGCGCTGATCACCGAGCCGCAGATCCTGTTGCTCGACGAGCCGCTCTCGGCACTCGATCCGTTCCTGCGGGTAAGGATGCGCGGCGAATTGAAGCGGCTACAGCGCGAACTCGGCATCAGCTTCGTTCAGGTCACGCACGGCCAGGAAGAGGCGATGGCGCTGGCCGACCACATCGTGGTGATGAACCAGGGCAGGATCGAACAGCAGGGAAGCGCCCGCGACATCTTCCATCACCCCCGCACCGAATTCGTGGCGCGCTTCATCGGCGGTCACAACGTCCTCAGCGACGCAGGCAAACTCATCGCCGTGCGCGCCGATCAGCTCGGCATCGCGCCGTTCACTGACGGCGCCTTCGGCGCGCCCGCGCTGCTGACCCAGACCGAGTACCAGGGCTCCTACATCGCCGTCTCGCTCACGCTCGACGACGGGACCGCCCTGTTTTCCCACCTTCCCGAGGCCGCCTTCGACGTCCACCAGTTCCGGCCGGGCGATCGCGTGCTGGCCATCTGGGATCCCGCCAAGGCGCAACGTCTGCAATAGCGCCGATCAATCACCGGAATGCGCAACAGAGGAGTGACTGATATGACCGAAACGACCAGGAAGAAGGGCCTTAGCCGCCGCACGCTACTGAAGAGCACCGCGGGTCTCGCCGGACTTGCCGCGGGCTCCGGCGCCATCACAGGCTTTCCCTATGTAATGTCGGCCGAGCCGAAGGTGCTGCGCTATCTCGGCACCGCAGTGAACGAGGGTGACGAAATCTCCAAGCAGTGCCTGAAGGACACCGGCATCAAGATCGAATATATCACCGCGACCACCGACGACGTCACCAAGCGCGTGATGACCCAGCCGAATTCCTTCGACGTGCTGGACACCGAATATTTCGCGCTAAAGAAGATCGTGCCGTCGGGCAACATCCTTGCCCTCGACGCGAGGAAGATCAAGGAATTCGACAACATCACGCCGGTCTTCACCAAGGGCGTCACGCCCGGCGGCAAGAAGATCGGCGGCCAGGGCACCGCACCCTGGAAGGTGCTCTATCTCGAAGGCAAGGACTCCAAGAAGTTCGCGACGTCTGCCACCGAGTTCGTCACGCTGATCCCGACCGTCTACAACGCCGACACGCTCGGCATTCGCCCCGATATCATCAAGCGTCCGATCAGCTCGTGGGCCGAGCTGCTCAACCCCGAGTTCAAGGGCAAGGCCTCGATCCTCAACATCCCCTCGATCGGCATCATGGATGCCGCGATGGTCGTGGAAGCCACCGGCAAGTACAAATATGCCGACAAGGGCAACATGACCAAGGAAGAGATCGATCTCACCATGAAGGTGATGACCGAGGCCAAGAAGGCGGGCCAGTTCCGCGCCTTCTGGAAAGACTTCAACGAGAGCGTCAACCTGATGGCCTCGGGCGAGACCGTGATCCAGTCGATGTGGTCGCCGGCGGTGACGAAGGTCCGCTCGATGGGGATTGCCTGCACCTTCCAGCCGCTCAAGGAAGGCTATCGCTCCTGGGCCTCCGGCTTCTGCGTCTCCAAGGGCGTCTCGGGTGCGAAGCTCGAATGGGCCTACGAGTTCGTCAACTGGTTCCTGTCCGGCTATGCCGGCGCCTATCTCAACCGCCAGGGCTACTATTCGGCCGTGCTCTCCACCGCGAAGGCGCATATGGAGCCTTACGAGTGGGCCTATTGGATGGAAGGCAAGGCGGCCGAGAAGGACATCAAGGCGCCCGACGGCTCGCTGCTCGAGAAGGCTGGCGCCGTGCGCGACGGCGGCTCCTACGAGGACCGCATGGGCGGCGTCGCGTGCTGGAACGCCGTGATGGACGAGAACGACTACATGGTCCGCAAGTGGAACGAGTTCATCGCGGCGTAATCTGATGGACACGTCGGAGGACATTTTGCAACAGGCATCTCCGGACCTGGTCCGGGGATCGGAGACGGCGCGCCGCAGCAAAGCGGCGCGGCTGTCACCCTCCTTCATCTCCTGGCTCCAGGCCGGGCCGATGATGCTGGTGTTCCTCGCCTTCTTCCTGATCCCGCTCGTCTTCGTCGTCATCGTCTCGTTCTGGGACTACAACGAATACCAGTTGCTGCCGGCCTTCTCGGGCCGCGGCTACACCGACACGTTCGAGGGCTGCATCGCGCAGCTCCCCGATCTCTGCACCATCGCCAAGACTTATCTGAAGACGCTAAAGCTTTGTTTCCTCGTGTGGGTCATCACACTCTTCATCGGCTTCTGGGTCGCCTACTTCCTCGCCTTTCACGTCAAGTCGAAAACTTGGCAGATGGGACTGTCGCTGCTCTGCACGATCCCGTTCTGGACCTCCAACGTGATCCGCATGATCGCCTGGATTCCGCTGCTCGGGCGCAATGGCCTTGTCAACTCAGGCTTGGTGAAGACGGGGCTGATCAACCATCCCGTTGAATGGCTGCTGTTCTCCGAATTCTCCGTGGTACTGGCGCTGGTGCACCTCTTCACCTTCTTCATGGTGGTGCCGATCTTCAACTCAATGGTTCGCATCGACAAATCGCTGATCGAGGCCGCCTATGACGCCGGGGCGACCGGTTTCCAGACGCTCGTCAACGTCATCATTCCCCTGGCAAAACCCGGCATCGTGATCGGCTCGATCTTCGTCATCACCATCGTGATGGGCGACTTCATCACCATCGGCGTGATGGGCGGGCAGCAGATCGCGGCCGCCGGCAAGATCATCGAGACGCGGGTGAATGCGCTGCAATTCCCGGCAGCAGCGGCCAATGCCGTGATCCTGCTCGTCATCACGTTCCTGATCATCACCATGATGTCGCGTATCGTCGACATCAAGAAGGAGCTCTAGAGCATGAAGGAAGGACGCCCGCGCTCTTTCTACGTGCTCGCGATCTTCTTCGCGGCCTACACGCTGTTCCTCTACGGCCCGATGATCGCGATCTATGTGCTGTCGTTCCAGGGACCGCAGGGCGGCCTCACCTTCCCGATGAACGGTGTATCGACTTTCTGGATCGCAAAATTGTTCCAGGGCACCGGCATCGTCGATCTCGGCGCCGCCTTCCGCCGTTCGCTGCTGCTTGGCATTATCGTGATGATCGTCACCGTCGTGCTGTCGGTCGCAGCGGGCATGGCGTTTCGCCGCAAGTTCAAGGCGCAAAGCATCCTGTTCTACTCCGCGATCGCGAGCCTCATCGTGCCCTCGATCATCACCTCGCTCGGCATCTCGCTTGAATTCCGCATCATCGACGATCTGATCAAGGCGCATTGGAACGAGAATTTCGAGACCTCGATGGGTCTGCTCACCTCGGGCCTCGGTGCACATCTGACCTGGACGCTGCCGTTCGGCCTTCTCATCATGTTCGCGATCTTCAATCGCTTCGATCCCAGGCTCGAGGAAGCCGCGCGCGATCTCGGTGCGACACCGTGGCAGGCGTTCCGTCATGTCGTGCTGCCGATCATCCTGCCCTCCGTGATCGGCATTGGACTGTTCGGCTTCACACTGTCCTGGGACGAACTCGCGCGTTCCAGCCAGGCGATCGGGGCGGTGAACACGCTGCCTCTCGATCTCCAGGGCCTCACCACCACCGTGACGAACCCCGACATCTATGCGCTCGGCACCGTGATCTCGGCCGTCTCGTTCACGGTGATCGCGCTTGCGCTTGGCACCATCCACATGCTCAACAAGCGACAGGCGGCCAAAGGCTCGGACGCCGGCAAAGGGCTTGTCTGAGAAGGGGCTTGTCTGATCCGATGCGGCTTCACGTCGTCAATCCCAACACCACTGCGTCCATGACGGTGAAGATCGCCGCTGCCGCGCGCGCGGTCGCCCTGCCCGACACCGTGATCGATGCGCGCCAGCCCACGATGGGCCCGGTCTCGATCGAGGGATTTTACGACGAGGCGTTCGCGGTGCCGGGCATGCTCGGCTGCATCCGCGAGGCCGACCGCGACGGCGCGGATGCGCATGTCATCGCCTGCTTCGACGACACCGGCCTCGACGCCGCGCGCGCTGCGGCAAGGGCACCAGTGATCGGCATTGGCGAGGCCGGCTTCCACATGGCGAGCCTGATTGCCGCGCGCTTCGCCGTGGTGACGACGCTCGGTGTCTCCATCGTGCCGATCGAGCATAATTTGCGGAAATACGGCCTCGCCGAACGCTGCGCGCGCGTCCGCGCCGCCGAGGTGCCGGTGCTCGCGCTCGAGGAGCGCAACACCGATGCGCTCGCAAAAATCTCTACGGAAATCACGGCCGCGATCCGCGACGATCGCGCAGAGGCCATCGTGCTCGGTTGCGCCGGCATGGCCGATCTCGCCAATGAACTCGCCGCCACGCACAGCCTGCCCGTGATCGACGGCGTCGCCGCCGCGGTGACCTTGGCAGAATCACTGGTGCGACTGGGACTGAAGACCTCCCGGCTCGGGCCCTACGCGGCGCCGCGCTCGAAGACCTATTCCGGTCCGTTTTCGCTGTTTCAGCCCTGATCTCTGCCTCTGACGGGGGCACGGATGCCCTAAGGCATCCTGATTGTTGGTTTTTTTGCTCTTAGCCTCTTTTTGGTCCCATTCCTTGCCGACACGTAACGCTTTCGGGACGCCCCGGTAACCTCAGGTTGCCGGTCTTCGCCACTCACCAAGTTTCAATTTGGGTTTTGTCAGCGATGATCGATCTCGCAGAGGACACGCGGTCCCATCCCCTCCTTCGCCTTGGCGCCCAGCCTATCGCGCTGACCGCCGCCGCGCTCCTGCTCCTGATCGCGGGGGTGACCTCGATCGCGATCTGGCGTGCCTATACCGGTGCGGCCCCTGAGACCGACCGGGTGGTGGCGTCACGGCAGCTGCAGGCTCGCACCGCACAGGCATCCGAGCAGCTGGTCGAGAAGACCAAGGGGCTGGAGGCCACCCAGCAGGAATCGATTGACCAGCTCCAGGTCGTGCAAGACCAGCTCCAGAGTGTGAAGCGCTTGCTCGCATTCCAGCAGGCCGACACCAAGCGTCTGTCCGAGCAGGTCACGACACTCAACGAGTCCATCGATGGCCTGCGGCAATCCTTTGCCAGCGCCCGGGCGAGCGAGGCGGAGACTCCCTCAGTTACCCGCAGGAAACCTGCACGGCATCGTGTCCATGCCAGTGCACGCAAGCGCTCGCGCGGCTGAGCAGCCGGCGCCGCCACCCTTAAATTTTTGGACTTGTGAACTGGATCACATTCGCCCGTGTGATTCCAAGCGATGCTCGCCGTTACCGGATGGCGTGAGCCGATTTCAATGTCCGGGGCTGGCAAGGTCGTTGACGGTATATTGCGTCAACGGCCTTGTTTTTTGACGGGTACCGCCGCCTATTCGCAGACATCCACGGGGCGGATGCGCCAGCCCGCTGGCGTCATGACGCGCTTCCGCACAACGTAGCAGCCGCCATAACCGCCATCATCGTATCCGGTACCATAGTAATATGGATTGCCGTAATACGGTTGGCCGTAGCCGTAATACCCGCCGTAGTAACCTGCGCCGGCGATACCGGCACCGATGGCGACGCCTGGCCAGAAGCCACCGCCATGCCAGTGGCCGCCATGACCCCAGCCGCCACCATGGCCCCAGCCACCGCCGCCATGACCCCAGCCGCCGTGACCGCCCGCTTGTGCCGCCTGCGGCATCGACGACCCAACCGCCACCACAGCCAGCGCCGTCAACATCATCTTCCGTAACATCACTCGATCCTCTGCGTGGATACCCTCCACGCTCCAAAGCAGGACCAAGCTAATCGGCTTGAGGCGTTCCTGACAGCCTCAATGTCTCACTTCCCCGCGAGCGTCAGCAGCCGCGGCAGATGCTCTTGAGCTTCTTGTCGAGCAGCCGGTTCTCGGCGTTGACGGCGGCGTCGGTGGACCCACCTGCGCCGGTCCCAGTGGTGACGCCGGGTGCATTCGCACCGGACGATTGGGCGGTCCCCAGACTGTTGGTGCCTGGCGCGGGAGCCGGAGAATTGGCGACACCTCCGGCCGATCCTGTGGAGCCGCCGGTGGCTTGCGCGAACGATGCGGCCGGCACCGCGGCAAGGGCGAAGATCACGATCACGGTCTTGATTGAACGGGCTATAGGCAATCTGGCCATTGAAATTCTCCTTCGCCGATCAACCGCCGCAGCAAGGACCGGTTCCGGAACAAATGCCGTCGCATCAGCTTGAAACCGGGAAGGCGGGCACGATCACGCGCAAGCTGATCTTCTGCTCCGCAAACAGAAAGGCGCAGTCACGATGAACGATCGCGATGCTTTTGCAGAAGGCGAACGCGCGGCGCGTAAAAACATTCCGGCGGAAGCCAATCCGTACCAGGACGGTAGCGATGAGCATGCCCTATGGTCCGCGGGGCACGAGAAGGTCGCAAGCGCAATAGAAGCGCGCGAGTCCGAAGGAAGCTGAGTTCACCCGATCCGCTTGAGGCCCTTTGTGAAGCGCGGTCCATTGGCGACGTAGAACTTCGCAGCACTCCCCATCTTCTGCACCTGAGCATCGTCGAGCGTGCGGATCACCCGCGCCGGCGAGCCGATGATCAGGGACCGTTCGGGAAACTCCTTGCCCTCGGTGATGACGGAGCCGGCGCCGACGATGCTGTTGCGCCCGATCCTGGCGCCGTTCATCACGATTGAGCCCATGCCGACGAGTGCGCCCTCCTCGATGGTGCAGCCGTGCAGGATGACGTTATGCCCGACTGTACAGTTCCTGCCGATCTGAAGCGGAAAACCGAGATCGGTGTGGCAGGTCGAGCCGTCCTGCACGTTGGCGCCCTCGCCGATCTCGATCCACTCATTGTCGCCGCGCAGCACCGCGCCGAACCAGACGCTCGCGCCCGGCTTCAGGCGCACGCGGCCGATCACGGTAGCGGTCTCCGCGATGAAGTAGTTGCCGTCGGCGGGAAGGTCGGGCGCCTGCCCGTCGAGCTCGTAGATCGCCATGAGGGTCTCCTGTCGCGTCAACCCCAGCCATAGCGAAACGGCGGCCTTGACGCAAAGGGCCGCCGCGCAGGCAGCCCTATAGCGCGCGCATCAGACCAGAACGCCGGCCGCGCGGAGCGTCATCAGGAAGAAGGTGCCGCTCATCATGCTCCAGAAGCCGGCGATGACGGTCGCCATCATCACGAATTCGACGCGGCGGCTCTCCACCTGCCTGCCGCGCAGAGTATTGCGCATGATGATGAAAGGCGCCGCGAACACCAGGAACGGAACCGCCGCGAAGGTCTTCGGCGCCACGCCGTCCTGCAACAGACCGAAGCCGGCCGGCCGCTGTGCGACCGTCTGGTATCCGCTCACGAGCGCTCCCGCGAGCGCGAAACCAATGCCGATCGAGAAGAATGTGTTGAGAGCTTCAGGTGTCATCGGAACAGTCCGCCCTTACGCAACGCGAGGTACCTTCCTGTGACAAAGAGTGCCGGTTAACGCTACATTATCCTTAAGGGAAGGTTAACGCCGCCAGCCGTTCCACGCAGGCCTCTCTCCCTTCCCTGCAGCCGGCCAACGCTCCGCGAAATCGCCACCACGTGGCATATTCGCCGCTGATTCGTCGGCCATCGGCCGACTTCCGGCTCATTCGCGCGGCTCATGACGGTGTTTTCGGCAATTTCCCCTCAATCTCCCCGGGTGCGCACCCGGGCCCACGTCGTCCCGATCGTGCTCGGCGGCATTGCCGCGGTGTGCGCCGTCGCGCTCGTCGCCTATTTGTTGTGGCCGACCTGGGGGCCGAGCGGCGCGAACGCCCCAGACAAGCTGCCGGTGAGCGTCGGCGGCACGCTGTTCAACCTGCCGACCAACGCGATCCGCATGAAGATCCAGCGCCACTCCGGACCGCAGGAGCGGATCGATCTCGACTTCCTGTATCCTTCGCTGGAGCCGCCGGGCGCGCCGAAGCACGTCACCGCCGATAGCGTGGATGCGGCGATGCAGCCGATCGACCGCATCTTCCTGTCGATCGCCGCGCATCGCGATGCGCTCTCGCCCGAGCAGCGCACCGCCACGATTTATCCACGCTATCTCGACCAGGCCGCGGCAATGCCTCAGGACGGGCTGACGATGCGGATATTCCGCGCTGACACGCCTTACGGCACCGAGGATCTCTATTCTGCCGCAAGTCCCGCGCTGACCGCGCGCTGCACGCGCGATGGTGCGACGCCCGGCATGTGCCTCGCCGAACGCCGCGTCGGCGGCGCCGACCTCACCTTCCGCTTTCCGCGCAGCTGGCTGTCGCAGTGGCGCGATACGGCGGAAGCGATGGAGAAGCTGACGGCGCAGCTGCGCGGCCCGAAGGGCTGAACGCGACCGCGCGACCTGCGCCTCCAAAACAAAAACTGCGAAAACAACCCCATGCACAGTAGCCAAGCTCCTGTAATGCTTCGTATTTTTCGAAGTCAGCTTCGCGCGTATGGTGTCAGGATGGGGCGGCGGTGAAGCTGTTGCTCGTCCTTGCGAGCGAAGCGAAGCAATCTCGGCTACATTGCCTTTTCATCTCAATGCACGATGCCGTGCTCGTCCGACTCACGGACCGAACCGGCAGGCATCCGCGACAGAGGTTAGTCATGATTCTCCGCAGAAGTGACGGTGTGTGGCTAAATGAACCGCAGCGATGGGCGGCAGAGGGTGATGACCTGCGGATCCTCACGGACAAGGCCACGGATTTCTGGCGCGAAACCCATTACGGCTTCAATCGCGATAGCGGACATTTCCTGGGCTTTCCGACAGGCGAAGCATTCACCGCAGATTTGCGTGTTCAGGGCGATTTCCGGGCGCTCTATGATCAGGCGGGCATCATGGTGCGCCTCGACGCGCATCATTGGGTCAAAGCCGGAATCGAATTGTCAGATGGCCGCGCTATGCTCGCGAGCGTGCTGACAAACGGGCAATCAGACTGGGCGACAGCACCCTATGAGCATAATGCCAGCGACTTCTGGGTCCGCGCGACCATCGCCAACGGTGTCCTTCGTCTGCAGGTTTCGGCCGACGGCAAATCCTGGCCCCTCATGCGGCTGGCGGCGTTTCCTAAAGCAAACTCCTACCTTGTGGGACCGATGGCCTGCACACCCGAACGGGCGGGGCTAGAAGTCGTATTCTCGACGTTTCGTCTGACACCTCCCCTCGGAAAAGACCTGCACGACCTGAGCTGAACATCACCCTTGCAGAAATATGTTCTTGCAAGAAAGCAAAGGCATGGAGCCGCGCCCGCGCGGCCCCGTTGAGCGAGACGATCGCCGAACTATTCCTGGTCGACGAGGTCGTCCTCGAGGATCGCCATCTGGAATTGGAACGAGCGATCATCGTCCTCGTCGTCGACGAAGAGCACACCGATGAATTCCTCGCCGATATAGACCTCGGCGGAATCATCCTTCTTTGGCCGCGGCACGACGCGGATCTTGGGATTGCCGAATACGCGCTTCAAATACGCGTCGAGCTTCCTAACTTCCTTGACGTCCACGGCAAGTCTCCAATCGAAATCTGGGTTGGCGCGGGTTTTAGGACGAGACGCGACCAACCGCCAGCATGAATTGCCAAAGAATTTTTGGGACGAAAGGGGCGGAAAATCCGCCCCTTCCGACAAGCTCGAAGGCCCGCCTCAGAGGCCCATCTCAGAGTCCCATGGCGTTGATCATCTGATCCATGGTGCGCGACGGCTCGGCACAGCCGGCTTCGCCGACGACCTTGGCAGGCACGCCTGCGACCGTCACGTTGTGCGGCACCGGTTTGACCACGACCGAGCCCGCCGCGATGCGCGCGCAATGACCAATCTCGATGTTGCCGAGGATCTTCGCGCCGGCGCCGATCAGGACGCCGTGGCGGATTTTCGGATGGCGGTCCTCGTTCTCCTTGCCGGTGCCGCCGAGCGTAACGCCATGCAGGATCGAGACGTCGTCCTCGATCAGCGCAGTCTCACCGCAGACGAAGCCGGTGGCGTGGTCGAGGAAGATGCCGCGGCCGATGCGCGCGGCGGGATTGATGTCGGTCTGGAATACCGCAGACGCCCGGCTCTGCAGATAATACGCAAAATCCTTGCGGCCCTTCAGATAGAGCCAATGCGCGAGGCGGTGGGTCTGGATGGCGTGAAAGCCCTTGAAATAGAGCAAGGGATCGATGAAGCGCGAGGTCGCGGGGTCGCGATCGTAGACGGCGACGAGATCGGCGCGGAAGGCGTTGCCGAGATCGGGATCGTCGCGCAGCGCCTCGTCATAGGTCTGGCGCACGAGATCGCCCGACAGCGCGGAATGATCGAGCCGGTCGGCGACTCGATGGATCACCGCATCTTCCAGGCGGCTGTGATGCAGCACCGTCGAATAGATGAAGGTCGCAAGCTCCGGCTCGCGATGGACGATGTCCTCCGCTTCGCCGCGGATCCGATCCCAGATCGGATCAAGCGTTGCAAGCTTTCCTCCCGGATTGACCTGATGCACTGCCATGAGATCTGCTCTTTCGAATTGGCTCGTTTCACTGGTTCTATAACACAGTCTAGGCGACAAAGTCCTGACGGGCTTGCCTGAGAGTGAACAGTGCGTTGTCCGGCGGGGGCATGCCAACGCGTTGAATCACAACAGTTTCTTCCGACACCCCGGGCGGCAAGGTCGGCTCAAAATGGTCAGGGTTTCGCCAAATTCAAGCCGGGCGGCGTCAAACTATTGGTGAATTCCGCCTCAACGGTAATTGCGGGCATGGTCCGAGTGAGGACGGAGCGGATTTGACCATCACCACCGATCATGCGCGCGCGGGCGCCGCGGGCTCACTCTGGCTGCGGCTCGCCGCCATCGCCCTGCCGCTCCTGTTGATCGCGCCGGCATTCTGGAACGGCTATCCGCTGTTGCAATGGGATACCGGAGGCTATCTGGCGCGCTGGTACGAGGGCTATCTCGTCCCGAGCCGCTCCACCGTCTTCGGCATCTATCTGCACTATGGCGAAAGTTCAGGGTTCTGGATCAACCTCGCGGTCCAGTCGCTGACCACGCTGTGGCTGTTGCAGCTCACCTTGCGCGTGCTCTCGATGATGCAGACGTTCCGTTTCGTCGCGATCAGCCTGCTCCTGATCCTGTCGACTGCGCTGCCCTGGCTTGCGAGCATGCTGCTCACCGACATTTTTGCAGGCCTGTCGGTGCTGTCGCTATTCCTGCTGGTCATCGGTGGGCAGCGGACCTCGGCGCTCGAAAAGATCTCGCTGTTCGTTTTCACCGCCTTTGCCGCCGCGACCCACAGCGCCACGCTCGGCGTGCTGCTCGGTCTCTGCGTCGCCGGCTGGGTGATCCGGCCGTGGCTGGGGCGCCGGCTTCCGATCGCCGGATTGGCGCAGGCGAGCCTCACCATCGTCGCCGGCGGCCTGATGCTGGTGTCTGCGAACCATGCCTTGTCGGGCAAATGGGCCTGGACGCCGGGCGGCACCGGCGTCGCCTTCGGTCGCATGATGCAGGACGGCATCGTCGCGCGTTATCTCAATGACCATTGCCCGCGCGAAACACTCAAGCTCTGCCCCTATCGCGACCAATTGCCGGCGACCGCCGACGAATTCCTGTGGGGCAAGAGCATGTTCAACACGCTCGGCCGCTTCGAGGGCATGAACGACGAGATGGGCACCATCGTCGTGGGTTCGCTCGCCGACTATCCTGTCTGGCAGGCCGGCGCGGCGTTGCGGGCGCTGGGACGGCAATTGCTCCATGTGGCGACCGGCGAAGGCACCAATGGCTGGATCCCGCACACCCGCGGCATTATCGAGCGCTATATCCCCTCACAGGCCGCGCCGATGCGGGCGGCGCGCCAGCAGCACTGGGCTCTCGATTTCGACACCATCAACTGGCTGCACGTGCCCGTCGCGCTCGCCTCGATGCTGGGGCTGCTCGCGCTGCTCGCCCATGCGCTCGCGATCCGCCGGCTCGACGACCTGACGTTGCTGGCGGCGACCGTGACGCTGGCGCTGCTCGGCAACGCTTTCGTCTGCGCGGTGATCTCCGGTCCGCACGACCGTTACGGCGCGCGAATGGTGTGGGTTGCGACCTTCGTGGTGCTGATGGCGCTCGCGCGCCGCCTTGGGGAAGACAGCAAAGCGCGGTGAGATTGGGGTGAAGCGCCATCGTGCCTGGTTTCGTCCGAGCAGCGATCGCGTTTATCCAGTAAGACCAGCGCATTCGTTCTCAAGGGTGTTTGGAGCCCTTCATCGCCCCCGCAAATCGGCACACGCGGCGGGGCGGTGGCATGAGCACGACCAGCCGTTAGTCAGCCGGCTGCGTGAAAACGGACCCAAGTGCGAGACGGTCAGTGCCGTACAACAACTGAGGCGTTCCGCGGCTAGCTCTTTGTGCCGGTGCCGCCGGCACCGGAAGAATGATTTCGGAAGCGACCCTCCAGTCCTTCCCGACGCGAAGCCAGTTGCTGATCATGAGAAACGGCCTGGCTGTTCCATCTTGCCCCGCATAAGAGACGGTGATGGTCATCGGCACATAGGACTCGGCGACGTCGCGCGTCAGGCCGACAACCCTGAGCTTCGAAAAATCTGGCTCGAGTACGACCGGACCGGGCTACCGATATCATGCAGCTATTGATCAATCGCCGCGTTACCCCAAAAGCCGGCCCAGTTTCCCTCGGACGGGATCGCGCTCTTGGCCACCAAAAGGGCCGAGGGCGATTGCCAGAACATCCGATACAGAGCCTTGAAATCATGCTTGTTTGCCAATTCCATCAGCCGCCGAACTTCGATTTGATTGCGCTGAGCGTCGCAGCATTCAGCGGCTCTCTGCTGACGGCGGGAGCAGACGCGGCAGACACGGTGGTAAGAGCCACAGCAGTGAGGGTGACAAGAAGTGCCTTATACATGCAGGAATGTCCGTTCCAATGCGTCGCTCACATCATGACAACACTTGTTGCGTTTCCGCGATTGGAGGTGTTCACGTCCGTGAGCTGAAGTGTCGTCAGGACGTTTCAGCACTCTACGGATGCCTGGCTTAAAATGGTCGAGCGGGAGCGCGCGGGCTCCCGGCGCCACAGCGCCGGGAGCGGCACCGTCACCTCGTGAGGGCGGCTTTTTCGATCACCTCAGCGACCTGCTTCGCATGGACGACGAGCGAGGCATGGCTGCCGGTGACTTCCGTCGTCTGGGCGTGGATCCTGGCCGCGAACGACTTCTGGGCCTCGGGCGCGAGGACTTTGTCCTTCGTGCTGATGACGTAGAACGTCGGCTTGTCATGCCAGGCCGCAACGTCGACCGGGGCTTCGAATGCAACGTGGTTCAGCGGAAGCTGCGAGTTGGCCAGGTGCGCGGCGATCTCCGGAGGAAGGTCAGCCGCGACGGCTGACGGAAACACCTTTGGATCGATGTACAGATTGCCCTTCGCATCGGGGTGGATCGCCTTGCCGCCTTCGGTCGGCGGACCGGCCTTTGCCAGCGACGCCAGGGATTCACCGACCTCCGGCGCAAAGGCGGACACATAAACCAGCGCCGAAACCTTGGGATCGTTGCCGGCTTGCGTGATCACCACGCCGCCCCATGAGTGGCCGACCAGAACGGTCCTGCCGGCTTGCTTCGCGAGCGCCTGTTTGGTCGCATCGACGTCGGCGGCGAGCGAAGTGAGTGGATTTTCGACGAGCGTGACGTTGTAGCCTTTCTTGGTGAGAATATCGGCAACCGGCTGCCAGCTCGTCTGGTCTACGAAGGCGCCGTGCACGAGCACGACGTTGTGCGCTGCCCCCTTGGGCAGTTCGGCGGAATGTACGGCTCCGACCAACGTCGTTCCGGCCAGGAGGACGGTGGCGGCTGAGAGGAGAATAGTTCGCATTGTTTGTTCCTGTTGGCATGTCGGACGAAAGTAGTCCGGGGGAATGGACAGGCGTTTCCAGCAAGGTCGCGGTTCTTCCATTTGCCGTTGGCGAAATGGTTGCCGCACGTCCCGTCGGCCCGCCGTGGCATGACGTATTCCGTGGACCTCTCGGACGATAGGGACCAATCGTCCGTGTCTTGTGTCCGATCGTCCGCGGTTCTAGTCTCGGGGGATGGATATACTCACCCAGGTGCTCGATCGGGTTCGTCTCGGCGGGACGCTGCTCTTTCACTTCGAGCTCGGCCATCCCTGGCATCTTGAGTTGCCGGCGCGCCCCTACGCCCTGTTTCACTATCTCAACCAAGGTTCAGCGACCCTCGCGCTCGAACAGGGAGAGGAAATCCAGATCACCGGGGGCGATTTTGTCGTCATCACACGTGGCGAGCCCCATGTGTTTTATTCGGATCGCCGGGCCGAGCCTTTGCGCATCATGGATATCGAACGGTCGTCGCCACGCCTCGGATTCGTTCGTCACGGCAGCCGTGCAAAGCCGCTCTCGACCATGCTCTGCGGCAATTTCACGGTGTCGCGGCCGACGTTTGGCAGCGTGCTGGAGTTGCTTCCACCCGTGCTCTTGCTGAAGCCGACGTCCGACCGTGGTTGGCTTGAAGCCATCCTGCGCCGCATGATGAGCGAGTCCGCGCTCGAGCGTCCTGGCCAAGGCGTCGCGCTTTCACGACTGACGGAAGTGCTCTTCGTCGAGGTGCTGCGAAGCTGGATCGCGTCTCTCAGTCCCGGGCAAGGCGGCTGGATCGGGGCCATTTCTGACCCCCATATCGGACCGGCGCTGAAGCTGATTCACGAAAGTCCGGAGCAGCTTTGGACGCTGAGCGACCTAGGCCGTCGCGTCGGGCTCGGCCGCTCGGCATTTTCGGCGCGCTTCACTAGGCTCGTGGGCCAGCCCATGCAACGTTATGTGATCGAACGCCGGATGGCGGAGGCGGCGTTCCTGCTGGAAACCAGCGACGAACCGATCGCACGGATTGCCAACCGGATCGGTTACGAGACTGCAGCGGCGTTTTCGAAGTTGTTTCACCGGCACATTGGTCAGTCGCCCGGCCGTTACCGGGCTGCGCGACGCGCCGACGGAGCCCGTGCGCAGTTGGACGGATCGGAATTGCAAGTATCCGATTGACCTCGATAAAGCTGTGGCTTCGAGTTGAGTCTCATATGCGCCCTTAGCGAACCCCGATCCCTAGGTACAGGAATGGACGGTTGCCGAAGGGAGTGGATGGCCCACTGTAACGAGACATTTCAGGATAGCTGAAACCGCCTCATCGCCTCAGGCGCGGCGTGAGAGGAAATCGAGCACGCCAGTCTTGTAGACCTTGTCGCCGACTGCGCGCATGTGATCGCGACCGGGAATATCGAGCACTTCCGAACCCGGGATGATGGCACCGAGTGCGCTGGCCGAACCCGCGACGTCGTCGGTGCTGCCGACCGCGATCAGCACGGGCACGTCGATGCGCGCGGCTTCGTCCTTCGTCATGAGATCGCGCGTGCCGCGCAGGCAGGCGGCCAGCGCCTTGCGGTCGGAACGGGTTTGGTCTGCAAAAGCACGAAACGTGCGTCCGACGGGATCGGAGACGTCGTCGAGCGAGGGCGCTTCCAGCGCCTTCGCGACGTTCTCGCCGGGCCCGGTGCCCTCGATCAGGCCGCCGATGCCGATGCCGCCAAGGATTGCCGAACGCAGGCGCTGCGGCTCGTTGAGGGAGAGCCAGGCCGTCATCCGTCCGCCCATCGAATAGCCCATGAGATCGGCCTGCGGGATGGCGAGGTGATCCATCAGCGCGAGCACGTCGCCGGCCATGGTCGGGATGGAGTACTGCGCGGGCTCGTAGAGCTTTGCGCTTTCGCCATGGCCGCGATTGTCGAGCGCAATGACACGGCGGCCGTTCTTGCGCAGCTCCGAGACCCAGGTCGGATAGACCCAGTTCACGTTCTTGCTGGAGGCAAAGCCGTGCACCAGGATGATCGGATCGCCCTCGCCTTCGTCGAGATAGGCAATTTCAACGGCGCCGTTGTGAAAGCTCGGCATCATCAGTTCCGCAATCTTGAGGGGAAGAGGTATCTTAGGCCGTGATGGCAGGGCTTGCCAGAACGGCTTCGGCGGCGATCCGCGCCCGGCGAAGTCGCCGCGCCCGTCTGCGATCGCACCAGGCCTGGGTCAGGCGCTCCGTCGTCGCCTTGATCGAGGACAACAGGCCGAGCAGCGTCAACGCCGCACCGAACAGCCAGAGTGCAAGATTGAACGCCCCGCCGATCAGCAGCAGCGCGCCGCGGCCGAGCAGCTTCAGAATCGCGCGCGTCTTGCCGCCCTGCGCTTCCGCGAGCCGCGCCGCGCGTGCGACGTCCTTGGGACCTTCAGCGATGCGCAAGCTATCCATCGCGCCGCGCGTGCCGGTCTTCTCGACCACGCGCGTGACATCCTTGCCGAGCCGAACCAGCGCGCCGGCCTTCTCGGCGCGGAACGCGGCCTTGATCGCGCTCAAGGTCTGGCCCGGCCGCAGCACCGAGCCGGAGGCAACCGCGTTCTGGAGCATCGGCGTATCGACGACCTCGCGCGCGGACCGGCCGGCCCATGCCGCTAGTCCCTCGCCGAGCCGGCCGACCTTGCGCGCGTCCTTCACCAGCGTCAGCCCGGCGCGAACCGGCGCGGCACCGCCGACGGAGACGTAGGTCACGGCCGTGACCGCGAGACCCGCGGCCGCAAGGCCCAGCACCAGGCGATCGGTCTCCTCGCCCATGGCGAGGTGCTTGCCCTCGCGGACGACGTCCCTGATGTCACCGATGACGAAGAGATCGCCGGCCACGGTTCCCGACAAGCTCGCAACATCATCCGCGTTGCCGGTAACGAGACCGGCGGCAAACCGTTTTGCGAAATGCGAGGTGGAGTTTTCGGCTTTGACCGCGTCACCGACATGGCTCAGGAGGTCGTCAGGCAGCGCGATGTTGCGGTCGCGCGCCAGTGCGACAAAACTGTCGGCAAGATCGGCATCGCCCGATGCGAGCGCGACCTCGATGTTGTCTTGAATCAGGCGGTCGTTGTGCCGCAGCAGCGCGTCGAGCTTGATCTCTGAGAGCGCGGCGGGATCGTCCTGGGCGGCCAGAATCGCCCCGGCCTCACGGGCGTGCGGTGCTACCTGCGCGAGCATGAAGCCGCATGCCGCGATACCGGTCAACGCTGTGCTGATTCGCAACCACTTCATGCGGAGAGCCTGGACGGTCCTGAGATCGTTGACGCCTAACGGTTGTCTTTCGTCGCAATTACGCTCGTCCACAGACATAGTATGCCAAAATTGCGACACAACGTCCCCGACGAAAGAAGGGCTTCTCTCAGGCCGCAAGATTGTGTCGAATTTGCATGAGCAAATGAGCATGGGGCATTGCGGAGCTTTCGGTTCCGCTGGACTAGCAATCATCTCCACCCACCAGTATGGTCCGCGGCGCCTTAATAATGCCGCGGCAGTCGTGATTGTGTCTGCCGCCATTGCCACTCCAGGATGAGTACGATGTCCGACCATGTCGTCCCGCACTTCCACAACGATGCCGGTGTCCCCGTCATCGAGATCGGCTCGCAAGAGTTCATGTGCGTGGGCGCCAACCCTCCGTTCGATCATCCGCACGTCTTCCTCGACCTCGGCAACGACAACGAGATCATCTGCCCGTACTGCTCGACTCTGTACCGTTTCGCCGCCGACCTGAAGGCGGGCGAAGCCCGTCCGCCGGAATGCGTCCTGAAGGACAAGGTGGCCTGACCGCTTCCATCGGCCAGGGGTGGCGCTCTCCCGAACGATTGTCATCGCCGGTGCCGGCATCGGTGGACTGACGGCTGCGCTTGCGCTCGCGGCCCGCGGCTTCCGCATCATCGTGCTGGAAAAGGCCGAGCGGCTCGAGGAAGTCGGCGCCGGTCTGCAACTCTCCCCGAACGCCAGCCGCGTGCTGGTCGAGCTCGGCCTCACCGAGCGCCTCAAGTTGCGCGCCGTGATCCCGGAGGCAGTCTCGATCATGAGCGCGCGGGCCGGCGGTGAGCTTTTGCGCATGCCGCTGGGAGAAGCCGCCGCCGAGCGCGCCGGCGCCCCCTATTGGGTGGTGCACCGCGCCGACCTGCAATCCGCCCTCGCCGGCGCAGTTTCCGACCATCCCCATATCGACCTGAAACTCGGCGCGACCTTCGAAGACGTCGCGCCTCACGCCAAGGGGCTGACGGTGGTTCATCGCAGCGGCACGATCCGGCGCAGCGATCTCGCCAGTGCGCTGATCGGCGCCGACGGTATCTGGTCGACGGTGCGCCAGCATCTATTCCCCGAGGTGCAGCCGCGCTTCTCCGGGCTGATTGCCTGGCGCGGTACGCTCGATGCCACGCAACTGCCGAAGGACTACACAGCGCGCCGGGTCCAGCTCTGGATGGGCCCGAATGCCCATCTCGTCGCCTACCCGATCGCGGGCGGACGCCAGATCAACGTGGTCGCGGTGCTGCCGGGCACCTGGAACAGGCCGGGCTGGAGCACGCCTGGCGATCCCCGCGAAGTGCTGGACGCCTTCGCCGCGCCGCGCTGGCCGCCGCCGGCGCGCATGATGCTCGCCACAGTCGACAGCTGGCGGAAATGGGCGCTGTTCGGCGTCCCCGACGACTGCCCCTGGAGTAAAGGCCCGGTCGCGCTGCTCGGCGACGCCGTGCATGCGATGCTGCCGTTTGCGGCCCAGGGCGCCGGCATGGCGATCGAGGACGCCGCAGTGCTCGCGCAGCATTTGAGCCCTGAGATCGCCGAGACCACCGCGGGCATCACGGCAGCGCTGAGACAATACGGCCGGACGCGCCAGGCGCGCGTGCGGCGGGTGCAGCGGACCGCGCGGCAGCAGGGCCGCATCTATCATTTCAGTGGGCCGCTCGCGTTCGCGCGCGACCTTGCGGTCCGCGCCCTCGGCCCGGAACGCATGCTGGCACGGCAGGACTGGATCTACGGCTGGCGGCCCTGACGCGAGGCGCTGATGTCAGGACGTTTCAGCGCACGGCTCTTGTCGATTTCGGGCCAGGCTTGATCGGGCCAGGATTGGCTGCGGGCGCCGCGGCGGCCGGCGTCGCCTCGGGGGGCGTTTCCCGGCACTTGTTGCGGCGCCAAGCGTCATCGGCCATCTGCGCCTGCCCGCGTACTGCGATGTAGTCGTTGCGATAGGCAAGCTCCGACACCACGGCGCCGCCCGCGCCGGTCTGTGCCTTGTCCATCAGCCTCTGCAAATCGCCGGTGCGGTTGGCGATCGACTTGCGCTCGCCTTCGAGCTGCTTGCAATCGTACAATTCGTACTTGGCGGGATCGGCAAAGGCCGGAGCGACCGTCTCGCTCATGCCGGCGCAGCCGGACAGCGCGAAGTCGGCCGCGAGCAGCGCGGCGACCACGCAGCACGGGCGCAGGCGATATTGGATCAAAGCTGACATGCCGGATGAATAGTCCCCGTCGATTGAGAATGCCTAAAGCAACAACAGATGTCCGGATTGAGGCTTTGCCTTGTGCCGCCGGCTCGCCTAAGGAAGAACCACCCCTCCGGCCTGCAAATGCCAATTCCAGACCGCCGGCAAGGGACTTAAGTGGCTGATCTCGTTGGATCAAGCGGGCATGGCGGAATTGGTAGACGCAAGGGACTTAAAATCCCTCGGCGCGCAAGCGCTGTGCCGGTTCGACCCCGGCTGCCCGCACCACGAAAGCTGCGCGGAGGATCCCGCCGCGCGCGGCGGCCGCGAGCGCTGATACCTCATCAATTCCTGTCTGCTCCTGCACCGCCTGCCAGCCATCCCGAAACGTTGCTTGTGCAACGCAGCATTGAAGATAGATAAGGGCCTCAAATCAGAGGTGAGCTTCTTGTCCGACGTCAATGCCGACGACTGGGTGTCCTCGGGACACCGTCCCATGGGTTTCCCCGAATTCGTCATCGTGATCGCGTCGATCATGGCGCTGAATCCGCTTGCGATGGACATGATGCTCCCGGCACTGCCCAATATCGGGTCGGCCTTCAATATCCCCGTCGCCAACCATCTTCAGCTGGTGCTGTCGACCTTCCTGATCGGCTTTGGCGCGGGGCAGTTCGTCATGGGCCCGCTGTCGGATCGCTTTGGCCGCCGCCCGGTGCTGCTCGGCGGGATGGCGGTCTATGCGGTGGCAAGCGTGCTGGCGATTGCGGCGCCGTCGTTCGAGACGCTGCTGCTGGCACGCGCACTGCAGGGTTTCGGTACCTCGGCGACTCGCGTGATCGCGACCTCGATCGTGCGCGACTGTTACGTCGGCCGCCGCATGGCGAGCGTGATGTCGCTTGCGATGATGATCTTCATCGCCGTCCCCGTGATCGCCCCTTCGTTCGGACAGGCGGTGCTGCTGGTGACGCAATGGCGCGGCATCTTCGTCGTGCTGATGCTCTACGGGCTGCTCGCGCTTGCATGGTCCGTGCTGCGGCTTCCGGAGACCCTGCCTGAGAGCGAACGCAGGTCGCTTGCGCCGGCCGACGTGCTCACGGCCTACTGGCAGACCGTGACCCATCGCCAAACCCTCGGCTATGCGCTCGCCGCCGGTAGCGTCATGGGCGCGCTGTTCGCCTACGTATTTTTGGCTCAGCAAGTTTTTGTCGGCATCTATCACCTCGGCCATTATTTTCCGCTCGCCTTCGCCGGGATCGCGGCCGGCACCGCCATTGCCGGCTTTCTCAATGCGCGATTCGTCGGGACCCTCGGCATGCGCGTGATCTCGCACGGCGCGCTGACGCTCTACACCGCGGTGGCGGGAGTGATGCTGCTGACGGAAAGCCTCGCCGCGTTGCCGCTTCCCCTGTTCATGGTGCTCTCGGCGCTGATGATGTTCTCGTTCGGCATGATGGTCGCCAACTTCACTGCACTCGCCATGGAGCCGCAGGGCCACATCGCCGGCACGGCGTCCTCGCTCTACGGCTCGATCACCACGCTGATCGGCATCGCCGTCGGCATGGCCATCGGACAAAGCTTCGACGGCACGTTGCTGCCGTTCTCGGTCGGCTTCTTCGTGTCGTCCCTCGCCGCGCTCGCGATCGTGCTGGTGGTGGAGAGAGGACGGTTGTTCAGGCCGCATCATCGCGCCATCGGCTGAGGAACTCCGTGGCGCTCTCGATGTTGTACTGCAACAATTTGAAAGGGCGCTTCAATGGAACCGAAACACCGTAAAGACCACGACGCCGCGGAACGGGCGGAGACGGAACGCACGCCGTCGAGCGCCGAAAAGACCGCCGTCACCGTGCCATTCGCGAGTGAAGGGCTCGAGCGGGTCCGCGACAGCCACTGCTGAGCAAGACGCCTATTCCGTTGCGCGCCTGCTGGCGCTGAAATCGTCCGCAATGCCTTCGGGTGCCGCGCCGCTTCCACGGGGCGGCACCATCAGCACAACCACTTCCCGCGTGAGACCGGGCCGGCCCCATAGCTGCGCCTGTATGATAAGTTCCCGCCTGATGAAATGCTCGGCGCGCCCGGCCACCGAGTCCATCCACCGGCTGCAATCATCCTGATCGCGAAAACAGAGCGCGGCCCAGCCGCGCTCCAGCGTCGTCTTGTGCGGCAAGCCCCCGAGATATTGATCCTCGAACGGCCGCACGTGGTGCGGGTGGTCCGGGCTGTAGAAGGCTGTCGCGAAGGCCAGTGAATCGTCGCCGCTGACGGCGGCGAGCGGCTCGTCCGTCAGTTCGCGCCACTCGCGTGTCAATCGGCTCGCCGCTTGCGCGTAGAAATTGCGCCCCTCCTCGTAACCGTGATCGTTGCGATAGACCGCGTGGGTCGGCGCGGCGACGAGGACGGCCGTGAGCGCGACACCGGCCACGACCACGGTGAGGTTGACGGTGTAAAAGCGCTCGATTGAATAATTTGCGCCGCAGACCACGAGAATGGCGAACAGAAACAACCCTTGCAAAGCCCATAGCGACGGCAGATCGGTGCCCATCACGAGCGAGATCAGGACCGGCAGCGCAATCGTGCCGACGGCAACGTAAAAGAGGAGCCGCAGGCCCGGATTCATCGCCGCGAAATCGTCCGGAAACTGCTTCAGCCGCGTGCCGGCGATCAATACCCAGCTGACGGCTGACACACTCGTGGCCGCCAACAGGCCCAAAAGGAAGTTCCTGACATCAGCAGCAGAACTCGCCGCAGTGCCGTTGGCATGGTTCAGCGCGTAGGTGAAGGTCGATGCCCCCGTGGTCGCGAGCCAATGAAGATGCGGTGACAGCGCCGCAAGCCCGACGACGACCGAAATCCAGGGCGAGGCGGAAGTGAAATAGGCGCGTCGCGCCGGATGCGCCAGCGCGGCAAACGTGAAGCTCGCGACAAGGAAGATCGAATAATATTTGCCGACCATGGCCAGTGCCGTCGTGCATCCCACGGCAACCGCCCACGACGCCGCTCGGGTCTCGAATGCGCGCAGGAAGCACCAGGTCGCCAGCGGCCAGACCGCCAGCAGCACCGCATTGGCGTTGAAGCGCTGGGCATGGAATTGATAGGCCGGCGTCAGCATCAGGATCAACAGCACCAGGACGCGCTTGTGCCCCCTCACGAATTGCCGCGCGATCCGATCGACGAAGACCAGCGCGAGCCCGGCGTTGGCCATCGCCATCAATTGCAGCGACCAGTCAGTGAGCGGAAAAATGGCGCTCCAGCTCGCGGCAACCCAGCCGGTCAATGGCGGATGCTTGGGATAGCCCCACGCGAAATGCCGCCCCAGCGTCCAGGCCTCCAGCGTATCGGGGTGCAGACCGCCGCCGGCATAGGCGACTGCCAGATAGAGCGTCCAGATCCCGACGAAGCAGGCGACGAGAAGCGGCACGGCCCAGCCCGTCTCGACGCCATCGAGCCAACGCCGGAATGGCCGGCGCCATCGTGCCGGCGCGCGATCGGACCGTTCGGCCATCGCCTGGAATGCAAAATCGATCGGCACTGGAATCAAATGGAGGAAGGAAGATGATGCGCGAGCACGACACATCTAGTTCTGGATCGAAACAAATAGCAATGACCGCAGACTGGGAACGTTGAAAGCATCCGCTTTCTCAGCCGGCGTAAGGTCAACAAAGGACCGAGACTGGCAAAAGAGCGGCGCCGCTGATGACAGCGGCGCCGCATGATGATCCGGACGAAAGGAAGGGCCTTTGCCCTACTCCGACTTGTCGACGTTCCAGAACAGCGGGGTCGCGGGACCGTCGAGCACGCCGGTCAGCGATTTGCGCCAGCCGCTCGGCAGGAGATACTGCCCCAGCGGGATGTAGATCACCTGCTCATAGGCTTCCTTCTGGATGTCAGCGGCGATCTTCTTCTGATCGTCGAGCGAGGCGGCGCGAACGAAGTCGTCCTTGAGCTTTTCGATCTTGGCGTTCTCGGCCCAACCGAACCAGCCCTTCTTGCCTTGGCCGCCGATCGAGAGATTGGCGATCGGGTTGGAGACGTCGGCCGCGACCCAGTTGGTGAAGAACATGTTCCAGCCGCCCTCTTTCGGAGGCTTCTGACTGGCGCGGCGGCTCACCACCGTCTGCCAATCGGTCGCTTGCAGGTCGACCTTGAAGCCGGCCTCGCGCAGCAACTGAGCCGCAACGATCGGCTGCGCCTTCAGCGTCGTGACATCGCCGGGGGCCATGATCACGATCGGGGTGCCGTCATAGCCGGACTCGGCGAGCGCCTTCTTGGCTTCGGCCATGCCGTTGCCCTTCACCAGGGTCTCGGCACCGGCCTCCGTCGCGAACGGCGTATCGCACACGAAGAAGGCGCCACAGACCTTCTGATATTTGGCGTTGCCGACGAGCGCGTCGAGAACGTCCTTCTGGTTTATCGCCAGAAAGGCAGCACGGCGCACTTTGACATTATCGAACGGCGGATAAAGGAAGTTCATCCGGCCGAGCGTCTGGAAACCGAACTTGTTCGAGACCTCGATCGTGATGTCCTTGTTCGCTTCCAGTAACGGGAGCATGTCGTAAGGCAGATTTTCCACGAAGTCGATGTCGCCCGACTGCAACGCGTTCACCGCGGTCTGCGAGTCCGGCATGGTGATCCACTCGACGCGGTCGACCTTCACCACCTTGCCGCCGGAGGTCCAGCTCGACGGCTCCTTGCGCGGCACGTAATCGGTGTTCTTGACGTAGACCGCCTTCACGCCCGGCTGGAATTCCGACTGCACGAACTTGAAGGGCCCCGAACCGATCTGCTCGGGGATCTGCTTGTCCGGCGGCGTCTCGGCGAGGCGCTTCGGCATCATGAAGGCAACGCGGGAGGACGGCTTGCCGATCGAGTCGAGCACGAGGCCGTAGGGCTCCTTCAGTTTCAGCGTGATGGTCTTGGCATCGGTCGGCTCGATGCTGGCGGTGAAGTCGAGCAGTTTCTGGCCCATGCCATCGACTGCGGCCCAGCGCTTGAGCGAGGCGACGCAGTCCTCCGCCGTCACCGGCGCACCGTCATGCCACTTCAGGCCGTCGCGCAGCGTGAACGTGTAGGTGAGCTTGTCGTCGGAGATCTTCCAGTCCGCCATCTGCGGCTGGATCGTGAAGTTCGAATCGGGCGCCACGAGCGTGTCGTAGATCATGTAGCCATGGTCACGCGTGATGTAGGCCGTGGTGAAGATCGGATCGATGATGCGCAGATCCGAATGCATCACCGCCGTGATGGTCTTGCCGGCCGCAAGCACCGGCGAGGCCAGTGCGGTCGAAAGCGCGACGACCGACAGCGCAAGTTTGGAGGCGAACGCGCGAGGCCCCCGGCGCATCAACTTAAACATAAAAAGTTCTCCTGACGTGAAACTGTTCAAAGGCAGGTTATTGATTGAGCATCCGGTTCGTTCTTTAGGCGAACTAACCTCATGCAATGCCTTTATCTTTTCGAGACTTGCAGACGGTGCCGAGCGCGTCAATCCGGTTTCGCTGCAAGCCCAAGCGGCGCGCACACGGGCTCCACAAGGATCGGTTTGGCTCTACAACACTCTCCGCCTGTCCTGCCCCGCGCCGATGCAATGCGCGTTCCATGTTCCAAAGCCCAAGAGACATTGGAGAGACATTGAGATGAATCCAGCCAATCTTCCCTTCGATTCCGAAGCGATGCTCCAGGGTCTGCGCGGCTGGGTGGAATGCGAAAGCCCGACCTGGGACGCGAGCGCCGTGAACCGCATGCTCGATATCGCAGCGCGGGAGATGGCGATCATGGGTGCGACGATCGAGCGCATCGCCGGTCGCCAGGGCTTTGGCGGCGTGATCCGCGCCCGCTTTCCGCATCCGAAGCAGGGCGAACCGGGCATCCTGATCGCCGGACACATGGATACGGTCCACCCCACAGGCACCATCGAGAAGCTGAAATGGCGCCGCGAGGGCAACAAGTGCTATGGCCCCGGCATCTACGACATGAAGGGCGGCAATTATCTTTCGCTGGAAGCCATCCGACAACTGGCCCGCGCCTCGTTCACGACGCCACTGCCGATCACCGTGCTGTTCACGCCCGACGAGGAAGTCGGCACACCCTCCACGCGCGATATCATCGAGGCGGAAGCCGCGCGCAACAAATACGTGCTGGTGCCGGAGCCCGGCCGCGCCGACAACGGCGTCACCACCGGACGTTACGCCATCGCGCGCTTCAATCTCGAGGCGATCGGCCGACCCAGCCACGCCGGCGCGACCTTGTCGGCAGGCCGCTCGGCGATTCGCGAGATGGCGCGGCAAATCCTCACCATCGATGCGATGACGGGCGAAGACTGCACGTTTTCAGTCGGCGTCGTGCACGGGGGTCAATGGGTCAATTGCGTTGCCACGACCGCCACCGGCGAAGCGCTTTCGATGGCCAAGCGCCAGGCTGACCTCGATCGCGGCGTCGAGAGGATGCTGGCGCTCTCCGGTACAACCAATGATGTCACCTTCAAGGTGACGCGCGGCGTGACACGTCCGGTTTGGGAGCCTGATGCCGGCACCATGGCGCTGTATGAAAGGGCGCGCGGGATCGCCAAGTCGCTTGGCGCAGAACTGCCGCATGCGAGCGCCGGCGGCGGCTCCGACGGCAATTTCACGGGCGCAATGGGCATCCCGACTCTCGACGGCCTGGGCGTGCGTGGCGGCAACGGCCACACGCTCGAAGAGTATATCGAGGTTGAAAGTCTGGTCGAACGCGGCCGGCTGATGGCGGGGCTGCTCGCGACTCTGGAGTAACGGCGCGAGCCACATCGCCAAAACCGGGCCAGATCACCGAAACAAGTTGACCGCACTGCAAAAACGGTGGCCCGGATGGCATGGGAATTGCTGAAATGTTAGGCTGGTGGCAGAACCCCAGGCTCCAGCCGCTGTCTCTGATTTGACTCTCATCTGACGGGATCCAACTTGCTCGGATATCTCCTTCGCCGAATTCTCGCCGCCGTGCCCGTGATGGGCGTGGTGGCGCTGTTCGTCTTCCTCCTGCTCCGCCTCACTCCGGGCGATCCCGCCGCGATTCTGGCCGGCGACAACGCCACGCCGGAGCGGCTCGAGCGCATCCGCACCTCGCTCGGCCTCAACGAGCCGCTGATCGTGCAGTTCATCACCTGGCTGAACAAGCTGCTGCATGGCGATCTCGGAACGTCACTCATCTCCAACCTTCCGGTGATGAAGATGATCGGCCAGCGGGTCGAGCCGTCGATCTCGATCGCGCTGTCGACCATCATCCTCGCCGTCATCGTCGCGGTTCCCCTGGGTGTGATCGCGGCGTGGAAGCACGGCACCTGGATCGACCGCTTCGTGATGGGCCTGTCCGTGCTCGGCTTCTCGGTGCCGGTGTTCGTGGTCGGCTACATCCTGATCGAGGTCTTCGCGATCGACCTGCGCTGGGTGCCGGTGCAGGGCTTCCGCAGCATCTCGAACGGGTTTGGGCCGTTCTTCGAGCGCATCATCCTGCCGACCTGTGCGCTGTCCTTCATCTATATCGCTTTGATCGCGCGCATGACGCGCGCGGCGATGCTCGACGTGCTCGGCGAGGACTACGTCCGCACCGCGCGGGCAAAAGGCATCAACGAGGTCGCCGTGATGATGCGGCACGCGCTGCGCAACGCGGCCGTGCCCGTGATCACGGTGATCGGTACCGGCTTTGCGCTTTTGATCTCCGGGGTCGTCGTCACCGAGAGCGTGTTCAACATCCCCGGCATCGGCCGCCTCACAGTGGATGCGGTGCTGGCGCGCGACTATCCGGTGATCCAGGCGATGATCCTGCTGACGTCGCTGATCTATGTCGTCGTCAATCTCCTGATCGACGTCGCCTACACGCTGCTCGATCCCCGGATCCGGTACTAGGGCTAAGGATAACAACAAAAATGTCGGTCGATACCCTTCCCCAGTCCTCCATCCCGATCACGTCGCCGCTGCGACCGCGCCTCGGATTCCTGACCTCGACGCCGATCATCGCGGCGGCGACCATCTGCCTGGGGTTGGTTGTGCTGATCTCGATCCTGGCGCCGTTGATCGCGCCGTATGATCCGATCCAGCTTGCGCCCTCGCAGCGGCTGAAGCCCTCTTCGGCGCAATTCCTGCTCGGCACCGACGCCTATGGCCGCGACCTGCTGTCGCGCGTGATGTATGGCGGACGCATTTCGCTTCTGATCGGCATCGGCTCGGCGATCATGTCGATCGTCATTGGGTTGGCGATCGGCCTCGTCTCCGGCTTCTTCAAGCTGGTCGATTCCATCATGATGCGGATCATGGACGGCCTGATGGCAATGCCGAGCATCCTGCTGGCAATCGCCGTGGTGTCGCTGTCCGGCGCCAGCCTCTGGACGGTGCTGATCGCGATCACGATCCCCGAAGTTCCGCGCGTGGCACGCCTGGTGCGTTCGGTCGTGCTGTCGGCGCGCGAAGAGCCCTATGTTGAAGCGGCGATCTCGGTCGGCACATCCCTGCCAAAGATCATGTGGCGGCATTTGATGCCGAACACGATCGCACCTCTGATCGTGCAGGGCAGTTACGTCTGCGCGTCCGCGATCCTTACTGAGGCCATCCTCTCCTTCCTCGGCGCCGGCATCTCGCCGGAGACGCCGACCTGGGGCAACATCATGGCCGAGGGCCGTCAGTACTTCCAGCTCAAGCCGACGCTGATCTTCTGGCCGGGCCTGCTGCTCTCGATCGCCATCCTCAGCATCAATTTGATCGGCGACGCCGCCCGCGATGCACTCGATCCGCGCATGAAGCAGCGGGAAGGCAAATGATGACCGATCAAGTGATGACCAGCCCCATCCTCGACATCAACAACCTCGTCGTGTCCGTCGGCAAGAAGCCGAATGCTGCAAACATCCTCGACGGCATCTCGATCCAGGTGCACGAGCGCGAGACGCTGTGCCTTGTCGGCGAAAGCGGCTCAGGCAAGTCGGTGACCTCCCTGACCACGATGGGTCTGCTGCCGAAGGGCACGCTCGTTCCCACCGGCGGCAGCGTCAAGCTGGTCGGCGAGGAGATTCTCACCGCGACCGACCGCCGCCTGCGGCAGCTCCGCGCGACCCGAATGGCGATGATCTTCCAGGAGCCGATGACGGCACTCAATCCGGTGATGCCGGTCGGCCGTCAGATCGACGAAGTCCTGCGCGCGCACACCAAACTCGACGCGAAGGCGCGCAAGAAGCGTATCCTCGACATGATGGAGCAGGTGCGCCTGCCCCAGGTTGAGCGTATCTTTGCCTCCTACCCTCACCGACTCTCCGGCGGTCAGCGCCAGCGCATCATGATCGCGATGGCGCTCGTGCTCGAACCGAAGCTGCTCATTGCGGACGAACCGACCACCGCGCTCGACGTCACCACGCAGAAGCAGATCTTGACCCTGATCCGCGACCTCCAGCGCGATCACGGAACCGCCGTGCTGTTCATCACCCACGACATGGGCGTGGTCGCCGAGATCGCCGACCGCGTCGCCGTGATGCGGCAGGGCCGACTGGTCGAGACCGGAACGCTGGATTCCATCCTGCGCAATCCGACCATGGAGTACACCCGCAACCTGCTTTCCGCAGTACCGAGCCTGGTGCCGCGCGCGGCACGGCTTGAGACCAAGGAACCGGTGGTGCTGGAAGCCAACGAGCTTGGGAAGGTCTACCGCGAGCGCGCGTTCTTCGGTAAAGGCCGCGAGGTCGTCGCTGCCGACAAGGTCACGCTGACGCTACGCAAGGGTCGCACGCTCGGCATCGTCGGCGAGAGCGGTTCGGGCAAATCGACCGTGGCGCGCTGCATCGTCCGCCTGATCGACCCGACTTCGGGCGGCGTGCGCCTCTCCGGCCGCGAGATCTCGGACATTTCGCGGCGGCTGTTGCAGCCGCATCGGAAGAAGATCCAGATCGTATTCCAGGACCCCTACCGCTCGCTCAACCCGCGCGTCACCGTCGGCGAAAGCATCGCGGAAGGCCCGATCAATTACGGCGTGTCGCATGCCGACGCAACGAAGCGTGCGCGCGAATTGCTCGAGCTGGTCGGCCTGCCCGCCGATGCGGTCGCGCGCTATCCGCACCAGTTCTCCGGCGGCCAGCGTCAGCGCATTGCGATCGCCCGCGCGCTCGCACTCGATCCCGACGTGCTGGTCGCGGACGAGGCGGTCTCCGCCCTCGACGTCTCCGTGCAGGCGCAGGTGCTGGAACTGTTCGACGAGATCCAGCAGCGGCTCGGCATCGCCATCCTGTTCATCACTCACGATCTACGCGTCGCAGCACAGATCTGCGACGAGGTCATGGTGATGCAACACGGCCGCGTCGTCGAGCAGGGTCCGGCCGCCGAAGTGCTGACGCATCCGAAGGAGGCGTACACCAGAGCCTTGCTCGAGGCAGCGCCAGGCCGCGGCTGGGATTTTGCGAACTTCCGGCCGGTGGCCGAGGGCGCGGCGGCCAGCGCCTAGTCTCTCGCCTCGGGGGTGGGGGGGGCGGCGGGGGCGCCCGCGGGGGGGGGGCGGGGGGGGGGGGGTTGTTGGGGGGGGGGGGGGGGGGGGGGGGGGGGGGGGGGGGGGGGGGGGGGGGGGGG
>NZ_JBVVPP010000015.1:112330-135255 GCF_055811315.1 Bradyrhizobium sp. MI1.4
AAGCGAAGCAATCCAGACTGTCCCCGCGGAGGGATTCTGGATTGCTTCGCTTCGCTCGCAATGACGGCAGTTGCGACAAGCATTCCCAAAACGGCTTGACGCCATGCGCGGCGCGATTGCTTCCCGGCTTGCTCTCGCCGCAAGCACAGGGCTAACGTCGCGCACTTTCAATTGCTGGACTTGAGTTGATGACACGTATCGCCGTCGGCGGCTTCCTGCACGAGACCAACACCTTCGCTCCGACGAAGGCGACGTTCGCGGATTTCCAGCACGGCGGCGGCTGGCCGGCGATGACGCAAGGTCCCGACGTGCTGAAGGTGATGCGCCGCATCAATGTCGGCCTCGCCGGTTTCGTCGACAGCGCCGAGGCCCACGGCTGGGAACTCATTTCAACGATTGCCTGCGGCGCGAGCCCTTCGGCGCATGTCACCAAGGACGCCTTCGAGCGCATCGTGAAGGTCATGGTCGATGGCATTGCAGCCGCCGGCCCGATCGACGCCGTCTATCTCGATCTGCACGGCGCGATGGTCACGGAACATCTCGACGACGGCGAAGGCGAGATTCTCGCGCGCGTGCGCCGCGTCATCGGCAAGGGCATTCCGCTTGTCGCGAGCCTCGACCTGCACGCCAACGTCACGCCCGAGATGATAGAGCATGCGGACGCGCTGATCGCCTACCGCACCTATCCCCATGTCGACATGGCCGAGACCGGCCGCGCCTGCGCGCAATATCTCGCAATGCTTCTGAAGACAAAGCAGCGTTTCGCAAAGGCTTTCCGGCAATTGCCGTTCCTGATTCCGATCAGCTGGCAGTGCACCAACGACCAGCCGACCAAGGGCATCTACGAAAAGCTTGCCGCGCTGGAGAACGACGCGGTTCCGACGCTGTCCTTCGCGCCCGGCTTCCCCGCCGCCGATTTCCGCGATTGCGGGCCGAGCGTGTTCGCCTATGGCAAGACGCAAGCCGATGCCGACCGCGCGGCGGATGCGATCGTTAAGCTGATCGAAAGCCACGAGGACGATTTCGACGGCAAGATCTGGTCACCTGATGACGGCGTACGCCACGCGATGGAACTCTCGAAGGGCGCCAGCAAGCCGATCATCATCGCCGACACCCAGGACAATCCCGGCGCCGGCGGCGATTCCGACACCACCGGCATGCTACGCGCGCTGGTCCGCAACAAGGCCAGCGCCGCGACCGGCGCGATCTACGATCCGGAATCGGCCGAGGCCGCGCACGCAGCCGGCGCCGGTGCCACCGTGACGCTGTCGCTCGGCGCCAAGTCCGGCATTCCCGGCGACGAGCCCTATCGTGCGACCTTCGTCGTCGAAAAACTTTCGGACGGCCGCTTCATCGCGCCCGGTCCCTACTACGGCGGCCGCGAGATGGAGATGGGCCCGTCGGCCTGCCTTCGCATCGGCGATGTCCGGGTCGTCGTATCCTCGCATAAGGCGCAGCTCGCCGACCAGGCAATGTACCGCTATGTCGGCATCGAGCCGACCGAAGAGAAGATTTTGGTCAACAAGAGCTCGGTGCACTTTCGCGCAGATTTCGAGCCGATCGCAGAAAAGCTGATGATCTGCGCCGCCCCCGGCGCGATGCCCGCGGACACAGCCACGCTGCCATGGACGCGCCTGCGGCCGGGCATCCGCATCAAGCCGAACGGCCCGATTTTCACTCCCTCCTCACGCTAACTGGACAGAACACATGCCCACGATCGACCGCATCGACGGCTATGCCGACGAACTCACTGCTATCAGGCGCGACCTTCACGCCCATCCGGAAATCGGCTTCGAGGAAGTGCGCACCTCCGGAATCGTCGCGGACAAGCTGAAGAGCTGGGGCATCGAGGTGCATCGCGGTCTCGGCGGTACCGGCGTGATCGGAGTCATCAAGGGCAAGGGTTCGAGCGGCAAGCGTATCGGGCTTCGCGCCGACATGGATGCGCTGCCGATGGAGGAGAACACCAATCTGAAATGGAGCTCGAAAATCCCCGGGCGCTTCCACGGCTGTGGCCATGACGGCCACACCACCATGCTGCTCGGCACCGCGCGCTACCTCGCGGAAACCAGGAACTTCGACGGCACAGTGCACCTGATCTTCCAGCCGGCCGAGGAAGGTCTCGGCGGCGCCCGCGCGATGATCAAGGACGGGCTGTTCGAGAAATTTCCCTGCGACGAACTCTACGGCCTGCACAACGCGCCCGACCTCAACCACGGCGAGATCGCGATCCTGCCCGGCCCCGCGATGGCCAGCGCCGACTTCTTCGACCTCCGCATCACTGGCTACGGCGCGCACGGTGCGATGCCCGAACGCTCCAAGGACGCGGTGATCATCGCGACCACGCTGGCGCAGGCGATCCAGACCATCGTCAGCCGCAACGTCGAGCCGCTGCAGGCCGCCGTCGTCTCGATCACGCAGATTCACGCCGGTTCGGCGTACAACGTCATCCCCGGCGAAGCGCATCTTTGCGGCACCATCCGCACTTTCTCGAAAGAAGTCCGCATCCTGATCAGCGAACGCATTCGCACGATCTGCACCGGCATTGCGAGCGCCTATCAGTGCGTGATCGACGTCGACATCCGCGACACCTTCGATGTGCTGGTCAACCAGGTCGAGCAGTCCAAGGTGGTCGAGGAGGTCGCGCGCACCATCGTCGACCCCGCCAACGTGATCACCCGCGCCCAGCCGAAGATGGGCAGCGAGGATTTTGCCGACATGCTTCAAACCATTCCCGGCGCCTATTTCTGGGTCGGCCACGACGGCTCGGTGCCCGTGCACAATCCCGGCTTCGTGCTCGACGACAAGATCCTGCCGATTGGTGCCAGCATGTTCGCCCGGATCATCGAGACCCGGATGCCGGCGGGTGCCCATGCATAAAAAGGGTGTCGAAGAGGAAGTCACCTCGCTGCACGATCTCTCTGCGGTCGATCTGATCGCGGGCTATCGCGCCAAGCAGTTCTCGCCGAGCGAGGTGCTGGAAGACGTGCTCGCGCACGTCGCCGCGTGGGAGCCGCACCTCAAGGCGCTTTATGCATTCGATCCCGACGGCGCGCGCGAGACCGCGAAGGCCTCGACCGCGCGCTGGTCCGGGGGCGAGCCGTCCGGAGCGCTCGACGGCGTGCCGGTGACGGTGAAGGACAACATCGCGACCAAAGGCGTGCCGGTGCCGCTGGGCGCGGCCAGCGTCAAGCTCGTGCCGGCCGAGAAGGACGCACCGCCCGCCGCGCGCCTGCGCGAAGCCGGCGCGATCATCTTTGCCAAGACCACCATGCCCGATTACGGTATGCTGTCCTCGGGGCTGTCCTCCTTCCACGCGCTCGCCCGCAATCCCTGGGACCTCTCCAAGAACCCCGGCGGCTCCAGCGCCGGCGCGGGCGCCGCTGCGGCGGCTGGCTATGGTCCGCTGCATCTCGGCACCGATATCGGCGGCTCGGTCCGCCTGCCCGCGGGCTGGTGCGGCCTCGTCGGATTGAAGCCGAGCTTTGGCCGCGTGCCGATCGATCCCACCTATGTCGGCCGCGTCGCCGGCCCCATGACCCGCACCGTTGACGATTGCGCGCTGATGATGAGCGTGATCGCAAAACCCGACCGGCGCGACGGCATGAGCCTTCCAGCGGAGCCCCTCAACTGGAAGGGGCCGGAGAAATCCCCGCGCAAACTGCGCATCGGATTGATGCTCGATCCCGGCGTTGGCCTGGCGCTGGAGAAACCGGGGCGCGAGGTCGCGGTAAAGGCGGCGAAAGCGTTCGAATCCGCAGGCGCCGTCGTCACCGAGGTCGACGGCATCCTCACGCGCGAGATGCTCGACGGGCTCGACAGCTTCTGGCGCGCACGGATGTGGGACGATCTGTCCAAGCTGACGCCCGCCGAACAGGCAAAGGTGCTGCCCTACATTTTCAAGTGGGGCGAGTCCGGCGCGAAGCTCTCGGGCGTCGACGTCATCAGGGGCTTCAACCAGACCATGGCAATCCGCGCTGCGGCATCAAAGCTGTTCTGCGAGCTCGACTATGTGATCTCGCCGACCGCGCCGAACGTGAATTATCCGGCGGAGTGGGCCTCGCCGACCAACGATCCCATGAAGCCGTTTGAACACATTGCCTATACCGTGCCATGGAATATGTCGGAGAATCCGGCGATCTCCATCAACGGCGGCTTCGACGCCAAGGGTTTTCCCATCGGCGTGCAGATCGTCGGCCGCCGCTTCGACGATATCGGCGTGCTTGGCATGGCCAAGGCTTTCGAGAGCCTGCGCGGGCCGCAGAAGCCCTGGCCGAGCCCGCCGGCGAATTAGATACACTCCGTCATGGCCGGGCTTGTTGTTTAGACTGGCCATCCGCGTTCTCTTACTGGCCGCCACATGCCCAGTCCGCGCAAGACGGACGCTGGCGGCTATGCATGACGTCTCTTCGAGACAGAATTCAGGACAGGGAAGGAAACCACCATGGCGTATGAGACGATCAAATACGAGGTCGCCGAGCAGATCCTCACCATCACGCTGAACCGGCCCGACAAGCTCAACGCCTTCAACGCGCAGATGCAAGGAGAGCTGATCGACGCGTTCGACGCCGCCGACAAGGACGACGACGTCCGCGCCATCATCGTCACAGGCGCCGGTCGCGGGTTTTGCGCGGGCGCAGATCTTTCGTCGGGCGCGGACACCTTTGATCGCGCCGCGCGCCGCGGACCGGTGAAGCGCTTCGCCGACGGCAAGGTCGACTACAGTGATTCTCAGGTGCGCGACGGCGGTGGCCAGGTGACACTGCGCATCTTCAAATGCCTGAAACCGGTGATTGCCGCGGTGAACGGTCCCGCGGTCGGCATCGGTGTTACCATGCAGCTCGCGATGGACATCCGCATCGCCTCCGATGCCGCGCGCTTCGGCTTCGTGTTCTCCCAGCGCGGCATCGTGCCGGAGGCGGCCTCGAGCTGGTTCCTGCCGCGCATCGTCGGCATCTCGCAGGCGCTGGAATGGTGCTATTCGGGCCGCGTCTTCCCGGCGCAGGAAGCCCTCGCAGGACGTCTCGTCAGCAAGGTCGTGGCCCCCGATGATCTGCTGCCGACCGCCCGGGCGCTCGCCAAGGAATTCGCGGCCAAGACCGCGCCGGTATCGGTGGCGCTGATCCGGCAGATGATGTGGCGCATGATGGGCGCTGACGACCCGATGGAAGCCCACAAGGTCGACAGCCGTGGCATCTACGCCCGCGGCCGCTCCGACGACGTGAAGGAAGGCGTGGTGTCGTTCCTGGAAAAGCGCCCTGCGCAGTTCAAGAACAAGGTATCGAGCGATATGCCGGATTATTTCCCGTGGTGGACTGAGCGGGAGTACAAGTGACCTTGTAGGCACTTAGTCCATCAACAACGCCACACGCCCGATCGCCTTGCGGTCGATCAGCAACCGCATCGCCTTCGCAACCTCCTCCAGCGGCAGGCGGTGCGAGACGTGGGGCCGCAGCTTGCCCTCTTCCGCCCATGTGAGCAGCGCCCTCAGGCGCACTTCGCCAAGCGCTGGATTTTTCCGCACGGCCTCGCCGGCACGCACGCCGAGCACGCTGGCGCCTTTGATCAGCAAGAGATTGGTTTTCGCCGAGCCGATGCCGCCGGTGAAGCCGATCACCAGCAGCCGTGCGCCCCAGGCGATGCAACGCATCGAGTTTTCGAACACTTCTCCGCCGACGGGATCGAACACGACGTCGGCACCGCGCCCGTCGGTAATACGTTTGACAGCATCACGAAACGGCTCGCGATCGTAGCGCACGAGATGATCGGCGCCACGCGCCTTGGCGACCGCGAGCTTTTCGTCGCTGGACGCCGTCGCGATCACGGTGGCACCCAGCATCTTGCCGATCTCCACGGCAGCAAGGCCCACGCCACCGCCGGCGCCATGCACCAGCAGCACCTCGCCCGGCGCAACCCGGCCGCGGTCGATCAGCGCGTGATAGGCGGTGCCGTGCCCGGCGAGATAGGTCGCGGCTTCCGCATAGTCGAACGTCGATGGCATCGGGGTGAGCTGCGACGGTGTCACCACGGCTTCATCCGTGAAGGCACCGTGTCGCATCTTGACGATGACCTTGTCGCCGAGGAAGACGCCACTCGCCTCTGCGCCGACCTCGGTCACGTCGCCGGCCGCCTCCATGCCCGGCGTGAACGGCAGCTCCGGCTTGAGCTGGTATTCGCCGGCCGCCATCAGCACGTCGGGAAAATTCAGGCCGGCGGCACGGATCGCGACGCGCACTTCGCCCGGCTTCAGCTCGCGCGACGGAAACTCTTCGAGCTGCAATTTTTCGGGCGCGCCGAGCGCGCGGCAAACGACAGCCCGCACCATCAGGCCGCGCTCGCCTTGCCGCGCAGCAGCGCCTCGCGGATCAACGGCAGGCGGTCATTGCCGAAATACATGTCGGTCTTGCCGAGAAAGATCGTCGGCGAGCCAAAGCCGCCGCGGGCGACGACTTCTTCGGTGTTGGCCTTGAGCTGATCCTTGATCCCCTGCCCCGAAAAGCCCGCGAAGAATTTCTGCTCATCGACGCCGACCTTCCTGCAGATCTCCGCGAGCACTGAATCCTGCGAGATGTCCTTGTCCTCGCCCCAATAGGTCTCGAACACCGCCGTGGCGAAAGGCACCGATTCCTGCCCGAGCCAGATGCAGCCGCGCATCGCTTTCACGCTGTTCACCGGAAATACCGTCGGCGGCATCTTGATCGCGAGACCGGCCGAGCGCGACCAGTCGGCAAGGTCCTTTTTCATGTAGCGCGCCTTCAGCGGCACCGGCGTCTCACGCTGCGCGTAGACACTTGGGTTGACCGTATTGAAGATGCCGCCCACCAGGATCGGCCGCCAGAGAATCTCCGCGCCAACCTCCCTGGCCAGCGGCTGGATGTTGTGGAAGGCGAGATAGGTCCAGGGGCTGGAACAGTCGAAGAAGAATTCGATCATGGCGTTTCCGGTCCGGCGCCGCCGGTTTCAAGGCGACTTTTGTTGTTCTGTACCTCGACGTTAAGACATGGCAGGAAGGGGCGCAATCATAACCCGCCGAGAGGGCCGCCATGCTGTTTCCAACCACGATCGCCGGCTCCTTGCCGAAGCCGGAATGGCTCGCCGAACCCAACATGCTCTGGGCGCCCTGGAAGTCGCAAGGCGACGAGCTCGTCCGCGCCAAGCGCGATGCGACGATGCTTGCCGTTAAAGTCCAGGAGGACGCCGGGATCGACATCGTCACTGAGGGCGAGCAGGCCCGGCAACATTTCGTCCACGGTTTCCTGGAGAAGATCGAGGGCATCGATTTCGCCCACAAGGTCGAGATGGGTATCCGCAAGGATCGCTACAAGGCGATGGTGCCGCAGGTCGTCGCCCCGCTCCGGCTGAAGAGCCGCGTCCACGCCGACGAGGCGCGTGTCGCCCGCGCGCACACGATGAAGAAGCTGAAATTCACCCTGCCCGGCCCGATGACCATCATCGACACCATTGCCGATCGCTACTATGGCGACCGCGTCAAGATGGCCTTTGCGTTCGCCGAACTGCTGAACGAGGAAGCCAAGGCGCTCCAGGCCGACGGCGTCGATCTCGTGCAGTTCGACGAGCCCGCGTTCAACGTCTACATGGACGAGGTCAACGATTGGGGCATCAAGGCGCTGGAGCGCGCCGCGCAGGGCCTGACCTGCGCCACCGCCGTGCATATTTGCTACGGCTACGGCATCAAGGCCAACACCGACTGGAAGGAAACGCTCGGCGCGCAATGGCGGCAGTACGAGCAGATATTTCCCGCGATCGACGCCAGCCCAATCCAGCAGGTCGCGATCGAGTGCCGCAACTCGAAGGTGCCGCTCGACCTGCTTGCGCTGCTCAAGACCAAGATCGTGCAGGCCGGCGTGATCGACGTCGCCAGCGACACGGTGGAGACGGCCGAGGATGTCGTGCAGGTGATCGACGCGGTGTCGAAATTCGTACCCAAGAGCAACATCATCGCCACCACCAATTGCGGCATGGCGCCGATGCGGCGCGAGATCGCCGAAGCCAAGCTGATGGCGCTCGGCGCGGGTGCCGCGCTGGCACGCGAGAAGCTGGGTTAGGGATGTGATCCGTCTGGCGTTCACCATTGCAACGCTTGCCGCGTTCGCGCTGTCGGCGCGCGCAGAGGATCGTTCCGTGCTTCTCAATTGCAAGGCAATCGTGGAGCGTGCGTCGAAGGATGCGAATGCCGCGAGCGAAGCCGAGCTGACGCGCTGCCGCCAAGTGATCCGCGAATGGGCGCTGCGCGATGCGCGGACGACAGTGGATGAGCACGGCAAGCCGCTGCGCTAGCGGCGCGCGGTCGGATGCAGCACAAGTTGATATCCAGCGATGATCGCGCGCAGCGTGGAAGGCGGCGTCAGCAGCATCGGGTGATCGAGGGCGCTCGTATGCGGGGTGTAGCCCGCGGGTGACCACTGCAGCGCCTTGCCCTGCGCGAGGAGGAAGCAGTCATCGCCCTGTTGCACCATCGCGCCGTCAGGCAATTCCGCGAGCGGCATCGACAGCACATGCAGCCGCTTCTTGCCACGATCGAGCCGCTCCCGATGCAGTACGGCATCCATCGCCTTGGCGCTGATGCCGCGGGCGTCGTTGCCCATCTCCCATGCAACGCGAAATCGCTTCGCATCGTCGCGGCGGCAGAAGAAGCAGGGCCGATGGCCGGCGGCAAAAGCCGTGGCCTCGTCGAGGAAGAACAGCTCGGTCCAGCTCCGCCGCGCCATCACCGGCCGACGCCAGCCGCGGAATTCGCACAGGCAGGTGATCCAGGCCGGCGACGACCAGCGCTTTTTCAGCAGCGTCTTCGTCGCGGGATCATGAATGATGCCGCGGTTGCCGGTGAACATGCCGCGGTGCGGTGTCGCGATGATCTCGCCGGTCGGCGTGACGCGGTTTTGCAGGGGCATGGTCGCCTCCACCGGTCATTGCGAGCGAAGCGAAGCAATCCAGAAATGCATCCTCGGAGGTAGCCTGGATTGCTTCGTTGCTTCGCTCCTCGCAATGACGGCGATAATCACGCCGCCCCGTCGCGAAGCGGCGGGTGATAGGACAGCGCGGTGTCCCAGGGGAAGAAGATCCAGGTGTCCTGCGAGACTTCGGTGATGAAGGTATCGACCAGCGGACGTCCCTTCGGCTTGGCGTAGACGGTTGCGAAATGCGCGTCGGGGAGCATCGCGCGCACCAGCTTGCCGGTCTTGCCGGTGTCGACGAGATCGTCGACGATCAGGAGCCCCTTGCCGGTGCCGCCGCCGAGCTTCATCACGTCTTCGGAGATGCCCTTCAGCACTTTAAGGTCGCCCTGCTTGTCGTGGTCGTAGCTGGCGATGCAGACCGTATCGATCACGCGCACGCCAAGCTCGCGCGCCACGATCGCCGCCGGCACAAGCCCGCCGCGGGTGATCGCGATCACCGCATGAAACGGACCAACTTCATTGAGCCGCCAGGTCAGTGCCCGGCAATCCCGGTGGAACTGGTCCCACGACACCGGAAAGGGGCGGCCCGCCCGTTCTTCCGCACTTAGTTCCGGTGCTTCACCAGCCATCGTCGTCTCCTGCTTCGTCTGCCGGCAGCTAGGTTGCTAGCGGGTGATGTTCAATCCCGCCAGCATTTCCTTCACCGCCGCCATTGCGGCTGCGAGCTTGTCCGCATCGCGCGAGCGCACCACCAGATTGGTGTTCGGCTTCTGCTCTTCATCCATGAAGGGATAGCTGCCGATGATGGTGTCGGGATGTTGGGCGGCAATCGCCCGCAGCGGGCTGCCGATGTCGCCTTCCCGCGCATTGGCGCGGACCGATTCGGAGAGCATGCGCACGCCCGATTTCAGCTTGGGCGAGACGATGTCCATCATCGCCTGCATGATCGAGGGCACGCCCGCCATCACGATGACATTGCCGATCTTGAAGCCGGGAGCGAGGATGGTCGCGCTCTGGATCAGCTCGGCACCATCAGGAATGCGGGCCATGCGCAGGCGGGCCTCGTTGAGGTCCTGCTCGCTCCAGCGCTCGCGGAAACGGGCGACCACCTCCGGGTGATGGTCGATGCCGACGCCGAACGCCTTGGCGACGCTATCAGCGGTGATGTCGTCATGGGTCGGCCCGATGCCACCTGTGGTGAAGACATAGGTGTAGCGATGCCGCAGTGCATCCAACGCGGCAATGATGTCGGACTCGTCGTCGGAGACGACCCGGACCTCCTTCAGGTCGATGCCGATATTGGTCAGGTATTCGGCGATGAAGCCGATGTTCTTGTCCTTGGTCCGGCCGGACAGGATTTCGTCCCCAATGACCAGAATACCCGCCGTGACGATCTCGCTCATACCTCAAGTCCCTCACCTATCGGCCCGACTTTGCCGAGGTAACGCGTTGAAGTCACGCGGTTTTGCTGCCGAAATAAGCAGTCCTCAGCCATTTTTTCAGGCAAGCCGCCGGCCATCCCCGGCAAATGTCCTCTCCCCATGCTTATCGCGCTGGCCCGGCCCTTGCTACCGCATGAAAGTCATGCACTCTTGCCGCATGGCCAGGACGTTGCGGTCTTCACCAGGGCCTCGCGACCTGTCGAATGGCGCAACGCCTTGCGGAGACAAGTCGGGATCTATGGCAGTCGCGTTTGATGAAATGAACATTCCCGGTGGGGACCTTCGGCCCGCCTATCAGGAGCTGGCGCGCTGGCTCAAGGAGACGCCTCCCGAGGCGCTCGAATATCGCCGCCAGGAGGCCGAGCTCCTCTTCCGCCGCATCGGCATTACCTTCGCGGTCTATGGCGACTCCGAGTCCACGGAGCGCCTGATCCCCTTCGACGTGATCCCGCGGATCATGTCCGGCAAGGAATGGGCGCTGCTGGAGAGGGGCCTGAAGCAGCGCGTGCGCGCGCTCAACATGTTCCTGCGCGACATCTATCACGGCCGCGATATCCTCCGTGCCGAGATCGTGCCCGACGACCTCATCTTTCAGAACCCGGTCTTCCGTCCCGAGATGAACGGCCAGCAGGTGCCGCACGACGTCTACGTGCACATCGCCGGCATCGACATCGTCCGGGTCGATGCCGAGGACTTCATCGTGCTGGAGGACAATGCACGCACGCCCTCGGGCGTGTCCTACATGCTGGAAAACCGCGAGATCATGATGCGGCTGTTTCCGGACCTGTTCGCCCGCCACAGGGTGGCGCCGGTCGAACGCTATCCGGACGAGCTGCTATCCGCCCTGCGCTCGGTGGCGCCGCAAAGCGCCTCCGGCGAGCCGACCGTCGCGTTGCTCACGCCGGGCGTCTACAACTCGGCCTATTACGAGCACTCCTTCCTCGCCGACAAGCTCGGTATCGAGCTGGTCGAGGGCCGTGACCTCATCGTCAAGAACAACGAAGTGTTCATGCGGACGACCGAGGGCGTGAAACGGGTCGACGTGATCTACCGCCGCGTCGACGACGACTATCTCGATCCCCTCACCTTCCGCCCCGACTCCGCCCTCGGCGTGCCCGGGCTGATGTCGGCCTATGCGGCCGGCAACATCACGCTCGCCAACGCGGTCGGCACCGGCATCGCCGACGACAAGGCGATCTACTCCTACATGCCGGACATCGTAAAATTCTACCTCGGCGAGGAGCCGATCCTGAAGAACGTGCAGACCTGGCGCTGCCGCGAGCCGAAGGACCTCGCCTATGTGCTGGACCATCTGAGCGAGCTCGTCGTGAAGGAGGTGCATGGCTCCGGCGGCTACGGCATGCTGATCGGCCCTGCCGCGACCAAGGCGACGATCGAAGCCTTCCGCGAGAAGCTCAAGCGCGAGCCCGAGGGCTTCATTGCGCAGCCGACGCTGGCGCTCTCGACCTGCCCGACCTGCACGGCATCCGGCCTTGCGCCCCGCCACGTCGACCTGCGACCGTTCGTGCTCACCGGCAGCAAGAGCACCACGATCGTGCCCGGCGGGTTGACACGCGTTGCCCTGAAGGAAGGCTCCCTGGTGGTGAATTCGAGCCAGGGCGGCGGCACCAAAGATACCTGGATCCTGGACGAGTAGAGAGATGCTATCGCGTACCGCCGAAAACCTCTATTGGCTCGCCCGCTACGTCGAACGGGCCGAGTATCTTGCGCGCACCATCGATGCGACGCTGCGCGTCACCGCGCTTCCCGCCGCCTATATCGGCAAGACCAACGAATGGGACTCGGCGCTTTTGACCGCCGGCGTCGCCGCGAGCTTCTATCAGCAGTACGAAGAAGCCAACGAGCGCAACGTCGTCGATTATCTCTCGTTCTCGGCGGATAATCCGTCCTCGATCAGGAATTGCATCGAGGCCGCGCGGCTGAATTCGCGCTCGGTGCGCACAGCGCTGACGAGCGAGATGTGGGATACCATCAACTCGGCCTGGATCGAGTTGCAGGAGGTCTGGAGCAGAGGGACCTCCACGCGAGAGGATCTCGCAAAGTTCCTGCGCTTCGTGCAGGAGACCTCGCTGCGCTTCGACGGCTCGGCCTACCGGACCATGCTGCGCAACGACGCCTACTGGTTCTCGCGGATGGGCCTGCATCTCGAACGCGCCGACAACACCGCGCGTATTCTCGACGTGAAATACCATGTGCTGCTGCCCGAGGAAGAGCATGTCGGCGGCCCGCTGGATTTCTACCAATGGACCTCGATCCTGCGCTCGGTTTCGGCGTTGACGGCCTATCACTGGGTCTATCGCGAGACACTGAAACCCTGGCTGATCGCGGATTTGCTCATCCTCAACGATTCGCTGCCGCGTTCGCTCGCAAGCTGCTACGGCAATCTGGTGCGCAATCTCGATCAGATCGGCGTCGCCTATGGCCGCCAGGGTCCGGCCCAGCGCCATGCCCGCGGCATTCGCAACCGGCTGGAACACAGCAATATGAACGACATTTTCCAGCATGGCGTGCATGAATTCATTCAGGAATTCATCTTGGACAATTCCAGGCTGGGCGAAATCATCACGAAGCAGTATTTGATCTGATACTGCTGTCATTCCGGGGACGCCCGCAGGGCTAGCCCGGATCGATGACGCTACAACAACGGTCCACCATGCGCCTGCGAATCCTGCACACCACGACCTATCGCTACGAGCCGCAGGCCACGAGCGTGATCCAGATCCTGCGCATGACGCCCGGCAGCCATGACGGGCAATATGTGGCGGAGTGGCAGATCGACGTGTCGACCGACACCAAGCTCGACACCCACGAGGATGCGTTCGGCAACGTCACCCATGTGCTGTCCTGCGGACCGGTCGGCGATATCAAGATCACCGCCGAGGGCCTGATCGAGACCCATGACACCGGCGGCGTTCTCCGCGGCGCCGACGAGCGCTTTCCCGCCGGCATGTTCTTGCGCGCCACCGACCTTACCACGGTCAATCCGGCGATGAATGCGGTCGCGCGCCAGCTGCGTAGCGAGGCCGAGAGCGACACGCTGGGCTTCCTGCACACGCTGATGACGCAAATCAGCGATCACATGACCTTCGACGAGGACCCCACCAACAGCGGCACGTCGGCGGCGGAAGCGTTCACGCTCAAGCGCGGTGTGTGCCAGGACTACGCGCACATCTTCATCGCCTGCGCGCGCAGCGGCGGCGTGCCGGCGCGCTTCGTCTCCGGCCACTTCCTGCGCTCCGACGGCACGGTGCATCAGGACGCGGGCCATGCCTGGGCGGAGGCCTATGTCGACGGTCTCGGCTGGGTCGGCTTCGATCCCGCCAACAGCATCTGCGCCACGGACGCCCACGTCCGGGTCGCGATCGGGCTCGATTATCTCGGCGCCGCCCCCGTGCGCGGCACCCGCTATGGCGGCGGCGCGGAGACGCTGTCGGTGGCGGTCAAGGTCGAGCAGGCCGGCCGCGGCGGCCAGTCGCAATCGCAGTCCCAGCGGCAGAGCTGAACCGCGCCCCGCGCGCCCCTCACCCATGGTCGGTTTCCACCCTGCCGCCCCGCGGCAATCGGGGGTTGGAGCGGCCCTTGAAATTGGCTAGTAATCCGCGCAAACGCGTTCGGGGACAGGAAATGACCTATTGTTGCGGAATTCTAGTTCGGGACGGTCTGGTGATGATCGCCGACACCCGCACCAATGCCGGCCTCGACAACGTCTCGACCTTCCGCAAGCTCCACATCTTCTCCAAGCCCGGCGACCGCATTATGGCGATTGCCAGCGCCGGCAACCTCGCCATCAGCCAGTCGGTGCTCTCGACGCTGACCGAGGGCCTCGAAGACCCCGACACCGGTGAGATCGAGACGCTGATGAACGCGCCGACCATGTTCCAGGCCGCCCAGCGCATTGGCCGGGCGATCCGGGCCGTGCACGCGACCGAGGGCCCCGCACTGAGGTCTGAGGACGTATCGTTCGACGTGTCCTTCCTGTTCGGGGGCCAGATCAACGGCGCGCGCATGCGCCTGTTCATGGTCTACACCGCCGGCAATTTCATCGAATGCACCACCGACACACCCTATCTGCAGATCGGCGAGCACAAATACGGCAAGCCGGTGCTCGACCGCGCCATGCATTACGACGTCGAACTCTACGAGGCGCTGAAGACCGGGCTGATCTCGATGGATTCGACCATGCGCTCGAATCTCGGCGTCGGCCTGCCGATCGACGTTCTGGTGGTGCGCGCCGACGCCTGCGAGGCCGACCTCAACCACCGCATCGAGGCGGGCGAGCCCTATTTCCACGATTTGCGCTCGCGCTGGTCGGCGGCCTTGCGCGCCGCGCATCAGAACATTCCGCGGCCGCCCTACAAGAACGAAAAAGAATCCAAAACCTGACAGATCAAGAGAAAAGGCAGGAAACGATGAGTGAAGCGAAAAAGATCGCAGTGGTGACGGGCGCTGGCACTGGAGTCGGGCGCGCGGCGTCACTGGCGCTGATGAACACAGGCTTCACCGTGGTGCTGGTCGGGCGCCGGCCCGAGATGCTCGAGGAGACGGCCAAGCTCGGCCCCGCCGGAAAGAGCCTCTGCATCACCGCCGACATGACCAAGCCGGACTCGATCGCCGCGCTGTTCGACAAGGTCAAGGCCACCTATGGCCGGCTCGACGTGCTCTTCAACAATGCCGGGATGGGCGCACCGCCGGTGCATTTCGAGGATCTCAGCCTCGAGCAGTGGCAGGCGGTGGTGAACACCAACCTCACCGGACCGTTCCTGTGCACCCAGCACGCCTTCCGCATCATGAAGGACCAGACCCCGCGCGGCGGCCGCATCATCAACAACGGCTCGATCTCGGCGCATGCGCCGCGGCCATTCTCGGCGGCCTATACCTCGACCAAGCACGCCATCACCGGCCTCACCAAGGCGTCCAACCTCGACGGGCGCATGTACGACATCGCGGTCGGCCAGGTCGACATCGGCAATGCCGCAACGCCCATGACCGACCGCATGGTCAACGGTCCCGGCGTGCTGCAGCCCGACGGCACGTCGAAGCAGGAGCCGCGCATGGACGCGAAGGCGGTCGGCGATGCCGTCGCCTACATGGCCGGCCTGCCGCTCGATGCCAACGTGCTGACCATGACGGTCATGGCAACCAAGATGCCGTTCGTGGGACGCGGCTGAACAAAAAACGCGAAAACAACCCCATGCACAGTAGGCGGCATGGGGTTGCAGCCTCGCTCCGCAAGCGGACGTGAAGTCGGCTAAATCTCCGCACTGCTTCAACAATCGTCATTGCGAGCGCAGCGAAGCAATCTAGACTACCACCGCGGCAAGATTCTGGATTGCTTCGTCGCGCCAGCGCAAAATTACTTCACAATTTGTCGCGGGCTCCTCGCAATGACGGGGAGAGAGCGAGCTCCTACTCCAAACTCTCCACCCGGCGCAGACTCGGAAACAGCTTCATCCACAACAGCGCCACCGCAACCGTGCAGACGCCGCCCAGCACGGCTGCCGGCATCGCGCCGAACAGTGCGGCAGCCACCCCGCTCTCGAACTGGCCGAGTTGGTTGGAGGCGTTGATGAAGAGGAAGTTCACCGCACCGACCCGGCCACGCATCTCGTCGGGCGTCGCGAGCTGCACCAGCGAGAAGCGGATCACGACGCTGATCGTATCGGCCGCGCCGAGAACGGCGAGCGCGAGCACCGAGAGCCACATCCAGGACGACAGCGCGAACACGATCGTTGCGACGCCGAACACGATCACTGCCTGAAACATGCGCAGGCCCACATGCCGCGAAATGGCGTGACGGGCCAGCACCATGGTCATCAGCAGCGCGCCGACCGCGGGCGCGGCGCGGAGGATTCCGAGTCCCATCGGACCGGTCTGGAGGATGTCGCGGGCATAGATCGGCAGAAGCGCGGTGACGCCGCCGAACAGCACCGCGAACAGATCGAGCGAGATGGTGCCCAGGATCGCCGGATTGCCGCGGATGAAGCGGACGCCGGCGAAGATATTGTCGGCTCTCGCGATATCCTTGGCGATCGCCTGCGGGCGCGGCCGGATGAAGCCGGTCAGGATCATCCCGAAGATCCAGAACAGCACCATCACCGCGTAGGCGAGATGCGGCGCAACCGCGTAGGCAAAACCGCCTAGCGCCGGACCGGTAATGGTCGCGACCTGCGCCGCACCGCTGGAGACGGCGGTGGCGCGCTGGAGCGAGCCCTGCGGCGCGATCGCCGGCAGCAGCGCCGCGGTGGTCGGGCTCTCGAACGCGCCGGCAATGCCGAGCACGAAGGTGGCCACGAAAATCTGAACTTCGCTGACCAAGCCGAGATAGGTGATGACGCCGAGATAGAGCGCGGTCGCTGCTTCCACGAGTTGGCAGAGCTGGACCACGCGCTTGCGCTGGTAGCGGTCGGCGGCATGGCCGGCGATGAACACCAGCAGCGCCGTGGGCAGGAATTGCACGAGGCCGACCATGCCGAGATCGAAGGCCGAGCCGGTGAGATCGTAGATCTGCCAGCCGATCGCGACCGCCGCAATCTGGCTGGAGAAACGCGACAGGCTGCGCGAGAGCAGAAAGAACAGAAAGGCGCGATGGGAGAGGAGCGCGCGGGCACTGACCGGCGGGTTTCCCGATATGGGCTGGTCTGGCATCGCCTCTTCGGTCACGCTCGGGCTATCCGGCTCCTGATGTCGACGTGCTCCGCGTGGCTGACGCGGACCTGCTTGTCAACAGCGAGACGCTTCGACAATCTCCCGGCATTGCGTTTGCAACGCAGGGGTGGCCATAATCATCGGGGTTTGGGGACATCATGCTGCGGCTGCAATCGGCACTCGGCGTTTTCGCATTGCTGTTGATCGCCTTGGTCCTGAGCGAGAATCGCCGCGCGGCCTCGCTGCGCCAGGCGGCGATCGGCCTCGTCGCCACCTTCGTCACCGCGATCGTTCTCCTGAAGGTGCCCGTCGTCGCGCGCGCGTTCGGTGCCATCAACGACGCAGTGGGCGCGATCTCGGCGGCCTCGCGCGCCGGCTCCTCCTTCGTGTTCGGCTATGTCGGCGGCGGTCCCCTGCCCTTCGACCTGAAAGCACCGGGTGCCGATTTCGTCCTGGCGTTCCAGGCGCTGCCGATCGTGCTGGTCATGAGCGTGCTGACGACGCTCTTGTTCTATTGGCGCGTGCTGCCGCCGGTCGTGCGCGGCATGGCCTGGCTGCTGGAGCGGACGCTCGGCGTCGGCGGCGCGGTCGGACTCTCGACCGCCGCCAACATCTTTCTCGGCATGGTCGAGGCGCCGCTGTTCGTGCGGCCTTATCTCGCGCAAATGACCCGCAGCGAGTTGTTCCTGGTGATGACCGGCGGCATGGCCGGCATCGCCGGCACGGTGCTGGTGCTGTATGCGACGCTCCTTGCTCCCCTCATTCCCGACGCAGCCGCCCATTTCGTCATCGCCTCGGTGCTGGGTGCCCCGGCCGCGATCCTGGTCAGCCTCATCATGGTGCCGGAGACATCCGACAAGCGCACCGGCGGCGCGCTGGAGGCTCCCGAGATGGAGGTCTCCAGCACGATGGACGCGATCGTGAAAGGGACGGGCGCGGGGATCGAGCTGCTGATCAACATCGTCGCCATGCTGCTGGTGCTGGTGGCGCTGGTCTATCTCGTCAATGCGATCCTCGGCCTGCTGCCTGATGTCGGCGGCGCTGCGATCTCGTTGCAGCGCCTGCTCGGCCTCGTGATGGCGCCGGTGTGCTGGCTCATGGGATTGCCGTGGGACCAGGCGATCACCGCCGGCAGCCTGATGGGCACGAAAACCGTGCTGAACGAGCTGATCGCCTATGTCGACTTCTCGAAGCTGCCGCCCGGCACGCTCGATCCGCGCTCGCGCCTGATCATGCTCTATGCGATGTGCGGCTTCGCCAATTTCGCCAGCCTCGGCATCATGATCGGCGGTCTCGGCGTGATGGCGCCGGAACGGCGCGAGGAAATCAATGCGCTCGGGCTGAAGTCGATCGTGTCGGGAACGCTGACGACGTGCCTGATGGGAGCAGTGGTGGGGGTGTTGACGTGAAGCTTGTGTGAGGCTGGCGCCCTCGCAGCTCCGATGGGGCGCAGCGCAATCGCGACAATCCTTCCATGTTAATCTCTTCAGGAGATTCGGCTGGAATTGATTCATGAGCAACAGCGCAGGCCAGCGGGCATTTCAAAATGCCCGGCTTCAGAAACGGCAAAAAGCCGAGCTAGGGCCGTTGCTCGCGCGCGCCCTCCAGCTGCACAAGGCGGGACTTCTCCCCGAGGCCAAGACGGCCTATCGCGAACTCCTGGAGCTTGCGCCCGACCAATTCATCGCGCTGCATTTGCTGGGCGCTTTGGAGTCTGAAGCCAAAAACTATCGGCAGGCGCAAGTTTTGCTGAGCCGAGCGGTGGCCTTGGATCCGCGATCTGCCGAAGCCCATATGAGCCTGGGCGTCGCGCTCAACGGGCTGAAACGTCACAATGAGGCCCGCGAGAGCTATCGGAAGGCCCTCGCCCTTCGCCCCAACTACGCCTTGGCCCTGTCCAATCTCGGCAACGCAAGCGCGGCCCTTGAACTTTACCAGGAAGCGCTCGAGAGCTACGACAAGGCGCTCGCAATCGACGGAAGACTTTCCGAAGCCCATAACGGCCGGGGTTGGGCGCTCTGCCGTGTGCGCGCCTATGACGAAGCGATCGCAAGCTTAAACCGCGCGCTATCGATCAAGCCTGACTACGCCTCGGCGCTGTCGACCCGCGCCGTTGCATTGCGGGAGCTTCAGCGATTTGACGAAGCCATGGCGGATTGCAATCGCGCAATCGCCCTCGCACCCGACGACGCGAATGGATGGCTCTGGCGGGCCAGTATCTTGCTCCTGACCCGGCAAGTTGCCGAAGCATTGTCCGATTGCGAGAAGGCTCTCGCGGCCGATCCCGGCTTCTCTCAGGCCCACAGCCTGCTCGGCCAATGTCTCGCGGCACTTGGCCGGGTCGACGAAGCCCTCGCCAGTTTCGACAGAGCTCTCGACATCGAGCCTGATCAGAGCACGATCTCCAGCAAGATATTCACCCTCGATTTCATGGCCGACGCCAGCGTTGCGCAGCATCAGCAAGCGCGACATGTATGGTGGGAGCAGATCGGTGCGAAGATCGCCTCAGCAGCGGCGGGATCGCATGAGAACAGCCGCGATCCGGATCGCCGTCTGGTGCTGGGTTATGTCTCGTCGGATTTTCACACACATTCAGCGGCGTTCATTTTCGAGCCGGTCCTGCAGCACCATGATCGGGCACAGTTCGAGATCGTGTGCTACGCTTGTTCACCGAAAACGGATGCGACGACCAGCAAATTTCAGGGGATCGCCGATCGCTGGCGCGACGCCTCGCAATGGTCCGACGATCGCCTCGCCGCTCAGATCCGCGCCGACGGCGTCGATATCCTGATCGATCTGTCCGGCCACACCAGCGGAAACCGCCTCGGTGTGTTTGCGCGCAAACCGGCACCTGTTCAGGCGCATGGCTGGGGCCATGGTACCGGGACCGGGTTGCCAACCATCGATTATCTATTCTCGGACCCGGTCGCGATTCCTGCCGCGGTTCGGCATCTGTTTGCGGAGACCATCGTTGACCTGCCGTGCTTTGTGACGCTGGCGCCGCTGCCACCCGGGATTGCGCGGGCGCCGACGCCGGCGCTCGCGAACGGCTTCATCACATTCGGTGTCTTCAACCGCATCAGCAAGATTTCGAACGAGGCGGTGGAAGTCTGGTCTAGGATTCTCGAGCGGGTGCCGGGTTCGCGACTGCTGATCAAGGATACTGCACTGGACGCTCAGCTGGTCCGCGACAATCTGCTGGCGCGGTTTGCCGCTTGCCGGTTGCCGGCCGAACGCGTCGATCTGCTCGGAGCCACGTCGCGAGACGAACATCTGGCAACGTTCAATCGCGTCGATATTGGCCTCGACCCATTCCCGCAGAATGGCGGCGTCAGCACGTGGGAAGCCTTGCAGATGGGCGTGCCGGTGGTGGCGAAGCTCGGTCACAGCCTGCCGAGCCGTGCTGCCGGCTCCATCCTCACCGCGCTGGGCCTGCCGGAGTGGGTCGCGGACAGCGATGAGGCCTATGTCGAAATCGCAGCGAGCCGTGGGTTGCAGATCGGCGAGCTCGATAAGTTGCGCGGCGAACTGCCCGGACAGATCAGGGCTGCCGCCGCCGGCAACCCAATCTCATACGTGCAAGCGGTGGACGATGCCTATCGCGCGATGTGGAAACGCTATTGCAACGACGGCGGCTGATCTCCGCCTCGCCTACGCCTTAAACTCCACGGTCCTGAACTCCGCCGGCAGGATCACCTCCAGCAGCTCGACGTCGTCCGAATAGTCCAGGATCATGTGCTTGATCTTCGGCGGCTGGGTCCAGGCGCTACCTTCTTTCATCAGCGTCTCGCCCTCTCCGTCCATATAGGTCTTCACCCAGCCCTTGAGCACGTAGACCATCTGGAATTCGACGTCGTGAAAGTGCAGCTTCGACACTTCGTCCGGATTGCAGGGGCCTTGCAGCCGGATCACGTGCGCCTGCGCGAGGCCGTGGCTGGCGGCGGCGATGCCGAGGTCGCGATATTTCGCGTAGGTACGCAGACCGTCGGCTTTGAAGTCTTCCTCGCGGTGATGGCTGATCGCAATGCGCTGCTTGGGCCGCGCCGGTTTCTTGGCGGATGACTTTGCCGTTGTCGTGGGGGCTTTTGCCTTCACCGCCGTGCGCGCCGTGGATCGTGCTGCGGGTTTGGCCCCGCTACGCCTCTTCACCGCGGCTTGCGATGCGCTGCGCGATTTTGCTTTCTTGGCCATGGGCGGCCTCCCCTGTTGTTATGGGGAGAGGCTAGCACAGAATGCGAAATCGCAGGGCGGGTTAGCGCTAACGTACCCACCACTTCTTTGCGCAAGCGTTGAAGCATGGGGGGTTACACTGACGCTAACCCACCCTACAGCTCCGCCCTTCAATGCAGCCGGAATACTCCGTCCACCGCGCGCAACTCGGCCGGCTTGATCAGCTTGGAATGCGCCACTGTCACCGAGTGAAGCGGTCCGTCGAGCTTTTCCTGCCAGAACGCCAGAAAATCCTTCAGCGCCGGAAATTTCGGAAACATGTCGTAGTCCTGCCAGACGTAAGTCTGGAGCAGCGAGGGATGATCCGGCATCCGGTAGAGAATCTGCGCCGTCGTCATTCCGTAACCCAGCAGCTGTTTCCGGAAATCGTCCGAAACGGCTCCACTCCGCAAGCCCATGCCAACCTCCTTTGCAGGAGCGCATTCAAGGAGTGGCTTTCCGGTGCGCCTTAAGAGCCACCCGCTGCTGATGCGCTCACATAAGAGAAATGTGACGCAAACTGACAATCCATCTCAAGCCCAAAAGTTTAACAAGCTGTTGAAATTCAATGCGTTAGCAGCAGATCTAGCTCCGTGCTAATACTGCGCCGAGCGCGATTAACGATGGAAAGAGATTTTGGCAGGCGGCGCCTCCGAGTGCTATTTTTCTGCTACAAGCCCTTGCTCCCGCCAAAATCCTGCCTTATCTCAGTTGTGCCTGCGCTGGCACTCGCCGGCGTAGACTGCTAACAACCCAAAATTCCCAAATCGTGCAAAAGCTTAGGAGAACTGCATGAATTTCCGTCCGCTTCACGACCGCGTCGTGGTCAAGCGCATCGACGCAGAAGAGAAGACCGCTGGCGGCATCATCATTCCCGACACGGCGAAGGAAAAGCCCTCGCAGGGCGAGATCGTCGCCGTCGGCCCGGGTGGCCGCGACGAAGCTGGCAAGCTGATCCCGATCGACCTGAAGGTCGGCGACCGCGTGCTGTTCGGTAAGTGGTCCGGCACCGAGGTCAAGATCGACAACGTCGACCTGCTGATCATGAAGGAAAGCGACATCATGGGCGTCCTCGACGTCCCCGCTTCCAAGAAGAAGGCGGCCTAAGAGCCCCTCTCTTATCCAGTTAAACACCTAAGGAAAAAATCCAGATGGCAGCTAAAGAAGTCAAATTCTCGGTCGATGCGCGCGACAAGATGCTTCGCGGCGTCGACATTCTCGCCAACGCGGTGAAGGTCACGCTCGGTCCGAAGGGCCGCAACGTCGTGCTCGACAAGTCGTTCGGCGCTCCCCGCATCACCAAGGACGGCGTCACCGTCGCCAAGGAGATCGAGCTCGAGGACAAGTTCGAGAACATGGGCGCGCAGATGGTGCGCGAAGTCGCCTCCAAGTCCGCTGACGCGGCCGGCGACGGCACCACCACCGCGACCGTGCTGGCCCAGGCGATCGTGCGCGAAGGCGCCAAGTCGGTTGCCGCCGGCATGAACCCGATGGATCTGAAGCGCGGTATCGATCTCGCGGTCGAAGCCGTCGTTGCGGACCTCGTCAAGAACTCCAAGAAGGTGACCTCGAACGACGAGATCGCCCAGGTCGGCACCATCTCGGCCAACGGCGACGCGGAGATCGGCAAGTTCCTCGCCGACGCCATGAAGAAGGTCGGCAACGAGGGTGTCATCACCGTCGAGGAAGC
>NZ_JBVVPP010000016.1:0-133282 GCF_055811315.1 Bradyrhizobium sp. MI1.4
TATGCTGGCCGATGCCCAAGCTCTCGTTGGCCGCTTCCACGCGATGATCCGAAAGAAGGCCGAGATGGAGCTCGAACCTTGGATTGATGACTCCAAGCGGAGCCTCATTGCCTCGTTCGCGAATGGCATTGCCAACGATAAGGGCGCGGTGCACGCCGCTATTACGCAACCATGGTCCAATGGCCAAGTGGAAGCTCAGATCACCAAGCTCAAGCTGGTCAAACGGCAGATGTACGGGCGCGCTAAGCTCGATCTCCTTCAGGCTAGGCTGATTGGCGCGCCATAAACACAATCACGATCATCGAATGTGCGTCAGAGCCCCAGTCGAACGCCGATTGACAACGTGAAGCCCCGGACCCAACGCGTCTTCGGCGAACCGGCTGTTTGCCAACCAACCGGGCTCCACTGGCACGGCCAGGATGGGCCGATGGGTGAAGCGGGTAAGGAAACGCAACTTGAAGCTGCGCTGACATTCGAGGACCGCGCGACGCGATCAGCTGGAGCCGTGTTTCGGCGCAATTGCTCAGACTAGGTTAGTCGGGTTTAGATCGTTCCTTACAGTTGGTCCCCATGGAGCTTCATTGCCTCTGGTGTAGCCCCCTGTAGCCCAGGAGCGTTCTCGGCTCGAAATGCGGGAAATGGCGGGGCTACATTTTAGCAGCAAGCCATTGCAAGCGATGGTGCCGGCTGAGGGGATTGAACCCCCGACCTTCGGTTTACAAAACCGCTGCTCTACCGCTGAGCTAAGCCGGCGACGCCTGGAGAAGCGGGGCAAGGCCGGCCTATGCCGGCGCCGTCCGCCCGTGCGCGCCGCAATACCAGACTTGACCGGAAAGTGCCAGAACCCGCGTCCTCGACGCAGACATGAATCAGGCGGCCCGAAGGCCGCCTGATCTGTCGCGTTCGGTTCAAACCGCCTTACTGGCAGATGTGGCGACGGCCGTCTTGGCCCTTGAACCAGGTGCCGGGCGTGCAGACGAAGCCGTTGCGCTGGGCGTAGGTGCGGGTGTCCCAGCCGCGGTTGTCCCAAGAATTATTCCACGAATTATCCCAGCCATTGTCGTAGGCGTAGGCGTCGTTGGTGGCACGGAACGGGGCGGTTGCGATCGCGCCCGCAGTCCCGATGGCCGCGCCGGCCACGCCAGCGGCTGCTCCGACTGCGCCGGCGGCGACGTCGGTCGGCCAGAAGCCGGTGCGGCTCCTGTTCCAGTCGTTATTCCAATCGCCGTTGTTGGTCTGGCGATAGGACACGCGACGATGCCGATAGCCGCTATCGGTGTACGGATTTCCCGGTCCGACGTTCTGGCAGTTGGCGTTGGGGAATTGCGCCGCGCAGCGGCCGGGATTGGTGATCACGGCCTGCGCCATGGCAGAGCCCGTCACCAAGGTCGCCGCAATCGCCGTGGCTCCGAGAAGTTTGATGTTCATGATTGTTTGGCTCCCGTTTTGTTGACGGGGGCTAAATGCCGAGGGCGCCGGACGTTCCGCCGAAACCGGCGGATTTTTGTCAGCAACAGTCAAACGGAAGTGAGCACGCGCCTTGGTTCCGGACTGCTGGATCCGGCGGCGTTAATGCTTCACTAGTTCGCTTTAGAGGATTTGAGCGGCGCGGAATCCTTACACATTAGGCTTACCGGCAATTGGTGAGAGGGCCTTAACCCTCTCTGCGTCGCCATCGGGTAGGTTGTCGCCGGATAAATGGGATCCCCTTATGCGCGTTGTGGCGCTCGCTGCCTTTCTGATCGGACTGCCCGCGACGGCGTTTGCCGGCGGGGGCTTCGATATCGTCGTTCCCGGCCGGCCGGGCGTGCCCATCATCATCAACAACATCGACGCGTCCTATGCCGTGATCGAGGGGACCTGGGGCTTGGGGAAGAACGTCCAGGTGCAGCCTACGATCTATGGCGGACGCTATGTCGCCGAGCGCCAGCCCACGGACGTCGGCCACTACTACCCGACGCTGGGCCTGCGGCCCGGCTATGGCCGGCTCGAGGTCGAACCGCCCGCGAACCGCAAATTGCCCAAGCCGCCCGATAGCTATCACCAGAGCTGGGGCGCCCAATCGGCGCCGCTGCCGCCGCAGATGGACGTGCCCGTCAATCCGCCGCCGGTGATCCTCGCGCCTGAGATCAACGACTATCCGCGGCGTCCTCGGCCGCGGCCGCGTGCAGAGATGCCCGGCAAGCCGCCGGGTTAAGAAACGACAAATCCAAAAAACGGAAATCAACAGGAGAGAGTAATGCGTCAGATGATTTCGGGACTGGTCGCGGCGGCTGCCGTGATGTTCATCGGGGCCGCGCCCGCTGCGGCCTGCGGCTTCGATCCGTGCCAGCCGGTCGCGCCGGTCTATTCCGGCTGTAACACCGGCTGCGGCGGTTATGGGGCCGGCTACGGCTACGGCGCCTATGAGCGTCTCGCCGAGCCCACCACGCAATATTATCACGTCAACCAGGGTCCGACCTACACCGGCCCGGGCGCCTTCGCGCCGTATCCGACCTACCGTGAGGACGCGGTGGTTGCGCCCGCCAATTACGGCTACGGCCGTGGCTATGGCTATGGGCACGGCTATGGCTATCGCGCCGCCGCGGTCGAAGCGCCGGCCGCCTATCCCTACCGCCGCCCGCATTACCGTCCGTATCGCTACGGCTACGGCCCGCGCGCCGGCTATCTGCCGCGCACGCATTACGGCTACGGTCCCCGCTACGGCTACGCCCCGCGCCATGCGCCGTATTATGGCGGCCACCGTGTGCTGCGTCGCTATTACTGAGCCAACGAGACGCCCGTCCGCGATGCGGAGGGGCGTTTTGTTTTGTTACCGCTTCATCAGCCCGAGCCGGCTCGCGCCGACATAGAGCGAGAGCGCGGCAGCATTCGAGACGTTGAGGCTCTTGATCTCGCCGGGCATGTCGAGCCGCGCCACGACGCTGCAGGTCTCGCGTGTCAATTGCCGCAGGCCCTTGCCTTCCGCGCCCAGCACCAGCGCGAGCGGCTCGAGCAGGGTGACCTCGGAAAGATCCGCACTGCCTTCACTGTCCAGCCCGACAGTCTGGAAGCCGAGCTCGTTCAGCGTGGTCAGTGCCCGGGCAAGGTTTTGCACCGTCACCATCGGGACCAGCTCCAGCGCGCCGGAGGCGGCCTTGGCCAGCACGCCGGTCGCTTCCGGACTGTGGCGCGCGGTGGTGACGATCGCCTTCACCGCAAACGCCGCCGCCGAGCGCAGGATGGCGCCGACATTGTGCGGGTCGGTGATCTGGTCGAGCACCAGCACGATGCCGTCCTGCTCCAGATCCTCGATGTCGGGCGAGGGCAGGGGATCGGCCTCGGCCAGCAGGCCCTGGTGCACGGCGTCGGGCGACAGCAGCCGGTCGATCTCCTGGGGCCGGACGATCTCGGGCGTGACCGGGATCGCGATGTTCTCGTCCGCCAGACGCCTTGCGGCGTTCTCGGTCAGCGTCAGCTTACGGATCTGCCGCTGGGGGTTGGCGAGCGCCATGGAGACGGTGTGCCAGCCATAGAGGATGACAGGCCCGTCGGCGTCCGAATCGCGATCGCGGCGGGCCGGGCGACCGGCCGATTTTCCGGGCCTGTTGAAGGGCTTAGACCCGCCGCGGGGGCCCCTCGGGTTGAATTTTCGATCCTTCATGGGCTCGCTTGTGTCACGGGTCCCGGAATATGGCAATTTGGGTGGTGTCGGGGGCGATTTTAGCTGTTCGCCTCGGTTGACTTTACCCCATAGCTTCGCCGATAACCGCGCCCGGTCGCGCCCCCATCCGGGCTGTCGCGGCTTCACGTTCCATGGCCGTCTTCGGTCGCCGGCAAGGTCCGGCCCGATTGTGCTGCCGTCGAGCGGGGGAGTGTCCCGAGTGGCAAAGGGAGCTGACTGTAAATCAGCCGCCTTATGGCTTCGCAGGTTCGAGTCCTGCCTCCCCCACCATCGTGGGAAATTGACGTTGTTTCCGTTAGGGTTTTTCGCCTGACGCCCGCACCTGCCCCTGAGGTGCGGGAATAGAAGTTTCCGGTTCGGTTCTCGCCAGCGTGCTCATCGCACCGGACGCCAGCTTCTCGCGGTTGGCCGTGCGCGTGTAGAGCGCCGCCATCTTCCCGCCTTCCCATCCAAAGATCGCCTCGAGCTGAGCCTCGGTCGCGCCGTTGTTCGCCGCCCGGGTCGCCGCAGCCTTGCGCAAGCCGTGCGCGGATTTCTTGATGCCGGCGGCGCGGCAGGCATCACGGAAGGCGTTACCCACGCTCTCCTTGGTCAGCCGATCGCCCTTCTTCGTGGCGATGAACGCCAGATCCCCGGTCGGACCAGCGTCGAGTGTCTTCTGCAAGACCTCGAGCACGGGGATGGTGACGCGCGTTCCGGTCTTCTCCGTGTCGATGCTGACCACGCCATTCTTGATGTGCTGACGGCCGAGGGCGGCGGCATCACCGCGGCGCAAGCCCGTATAGCAGTAGATGTCGAACATCACGCGCTCGCGAGTCCCGCGCGGCCAGCGCTGCTCGAACTGGATGATCTCGTTTTCCTCCCAGACCGGAAAGCCCTTCGTCTTCGGCTTCGTCACGGCCTTGCCAGCGGTCGGGTCGATCTTCACGTGCTCAGCGTCTATGGCCCATTTGTAAAGGCCCTTCATCGTGTCGAGGAAGTGGCGAGCTGCGTGCCCCTTGCGGCGATCGATGCCGGCCTTGATTGACTTGCTGCTGATCTTCGACAGCGGCTGGTTGCCGCCCGTCTTCAGCACGTTGCGCATGATGTTTTCGCGCTGCCGGCGCGTCGCCATCGAAAGGTCTGTCCAGGCTGCGGTCTGGCGATACAGCATCCACAGCCACTCGAGCGAACCCTTGGCAGCCTTCCCGGCCGGTCGCGACGTCTGCCCGCTCAGCGCAGCCTCATAGGCCTCCGTGAATTCGACGGTGCCGTATTCGTGCTTGATCCGGATGCGCGGCCCCTTGCCCTTCCGGACATACCAGACGGCGTTGCCGTGACGGTTGATCTCGTGGTGCAGATGTGGGGGGCGGGGACGGGGCATGTCGTCGATCACAGGACGACCTCCTCGTCTTCTTCAACATGAATCTCTTGTGGCTTTGCAACATTGCTCGGTTGCATGTCGATCAATATTGTGCCGTCAGGCAACACTCGGACGGCGCCAGCGCCTGCCTGTTTCGCAGCTCGGAGCGACCGTGCGATGTCGGCTTGCGTGACCTTGGCTGCTCTGCGGCTCATGAGGTTGATTATCGCTCTAAAAGTGCATTTCGGGAAGAAAGAAAGTAAGTTGTGCGCGGAAAATCTGCACTTTCACGGTTTCGACGACACCGCGCATGTGGCGGCGCAATGGCGCAGCGCCGCGATGGCTGCCGTGATTATCTCGCCGCGTGGCAGCAAGAACTTCTGCCGGTTGTGGATGTAATACTGCGGCTTCTCCAGAATAGAAGCGTAGAGCAGCATGGTTTCGGGGGGAGGGAGATTCACTCTGTCCCCCGCATATTTGAGGGGAATGGTGGTGCGGGAAGCGGCGTCCAGTGGGTGACAAGCACGTTCACGCCGTTGTCGATCCCGACCCAAGCACCAAATCCGCCATAGTGCGGATCATACGATTGCCAATTATGATCCTTCCATCTCACGTGGGTGCACCGATGACAGTCAGCCACGGGATGCCGCCTGTCCTCTACCCAGACATCAATCTCGGTGCCGTCCTTCGGCGCGGTTGCTATCGGTTGCCAATTGCTCATGAGCGCTCCTCTGAAGCCACTGAGGGCGAGCGGCACCAGAGGCCCTCGAAGGATTCTTGGATAAGGGAGACACCTTCGAATTCTCGGTCGCTCATCCCCTCAAGCAGCATTTTGCAGCCCGTCAGGGTGAAATAGAAATCCTGGATTCCATCAATCTCTTTGAGATCTTGGCTAGTGCAAATCTGCCCGTGCCAGTAGTGCCCGGATTTATTGTGAATACGTACCTTCCACCACCAGTGCATCATGGCTTCGCCCCCACAGTTCCCACACGACCGAGGATGATGCGGATGCTCTCCAGCCGCTCGGAGTCCGTCAGGCTGTCCTTGCGCGAGGCGTATTCGATCTGGCTCAGTGTCTTTACAAGTGCCTCGATTTGGCGGTCCTTCTTGCCATCGATATTTGACATGACGCGCCTCATAAAATCGGTTCGAACGCCATCCTGCTTGCGTCGGAGTGCTTCCATGAATGTGATTGTTGGCATGTCACTTTCCATTCTGCGAAGGCAGCGAGGCGGCGCCCATACAGCCGACGCAGGTGTTGCCGATCTTGACGCCGTGGACACAGTGCTCAGGGCGCGACAGCGCAAGTCTGACACGAAGGTTCTGCTCGAAATCCAACCAAAACTGATGCAGCTTGATCCCGGCAGCGCGAGCACAGTCGATGCGACGCAGCGTGTCTTTCTGCCCCTCGGTAAGCACGATCACGGCCGGCTGCGCTCGTAGAGCCGTGATCTCGCGACAATGGCAGCCGTGTGGGTTACGACAGCCGGCGCGATTGCGTTCGTCGCAGCTCCAGCCGCTCACCAAATCGAGATTGTTCACTTGCCTGCTCCCTGCGGTGGAACGCTGAAGTCGGCATTGCGTGCCGCTAGGGCGCAATCCACAAGCTCCTTCAGGTGCCCGGTCAAAACGATCTCGCTGTCGATCGCTTCAAGCGCGTCTAGGGCGTCGATCAAAAACCGGCGCTCCAGTGGCGCATTGCCGGCAGAGGAGTGGTGGCCCCGGTCGGGAGAATCAAACTCCCTGTTCGGCTCTTTTGCAGGCGGGATTGAACCGCTTTGCTCAGCTCTGCTGTCAGCACCGGGATTGTTGGCCGTCTCGACCGGAGCGGCCGGCGGCTGGGCGGCGAGTGGATAAAGCGGCTGATATTTGATGCCGCTGTCGCGCCATGCATCAAGCGTGATTTCGCTAGTCGTGACGATGCCCTGTATCCAAGGATATCGCTCATCGCAGCAATGCCAAGCTAATGCCTCGCGCGTCCCCACGGATTGGGCAAGAACGCAAGTGACGGGCACCGGCACTGCATAATCGGTAGCACCAGCCACATATGCAGCGCGGCATTGCCGGTGCAGGTCGGTATCGTCGGGCCAATGATAGCAGGCCCTTTCAGAAGCTGAGAGACCAAGCCACGCGCTGTCGCGCCACGCCTGATCCGGCGCAAGGTATGGAGCGTGCAGCGAATTCCCTTGGGCATCATCGCCAGTGACAGATGCCATCCGGACTGCGTCTTCCATCGAATGCCCTTCCTTCACAAACTCGCCTGCAAGCGCCCGCTGTCTCGGGGAAAGATCATTTTCAGTCATAGTCGGGCACCTTTTTTCCGCGCGGCCACGTTAGGGGAAGGCCGGACACTTCCGAGATCCCCCAGCGTCTCGCCATCTTGGTAGCCTCAAGTCGGACGGCGTGGGCGACTTCGGGGAAGCCGGCTTCATCCTTGGCCAAGGCCGCGCTCACAAGCGCCGCAATGATCGCGTCTTGAGCATCCTGCTTGAGCTGCTTCACGTCCACGCTTCCAGCGGATCTGTGAAAGTCTGAATTGGTCATGGTGCATACGCCAGCGTCGGCGCTCCCTCGTGCGTGCTATTCCAGATGAACCATGCGTGGTTGAACGAGGGCTGCCCCTTGGAGTCTTCGAACCACTTGATGCGCTTGGTGAGGACAACCTTCTTCGCGAACTCCGGGCAACCAGCAAACAGAAATGCCCGCGTCTTGGCGTGGTCGTAGTCGGTCCTCAGAAGCATCGCCACGCAGTCAGCAATCGTCAGCGATTTCTCGATAAACTCCCGCGCAAGCTCGTAGGGCGGGTTTGTTATGACGGCATCGAAGAGACCGTCTTCGCGGGTCTGGTCGAGAAAATCGACTCCCTGGGAGATGTCGCTGGAATAGACTTGATACCCGGCCACCTGGAGAACCGCGACCATCTTGCCAGATGCGCAAGCCGGCTCCAGCACGGAGGAGATGCCGGCAGGCAGATGGGGCAAAAGAGCCTCCGTTGCCCATGCCGGCGTCTCGTACAGATCCCGCTCTTTGCGCTCGTATCCGGAATCGCGTTGTGACATTTCGGTCTCAGTTGCTATGCTGGAGAGCATGCGAGGTAGTGAGCGCGACCTTCTCCAGGGCAGCACGAGCGCGAACCACTCGCTGAGCTTCGGTGCCGGGCAGCTTCGCAAACAGGTCCGCTGGCGCCATGTCCTCGTAGGGCTCAAGAAGTTCGTAGAGGCTGTCGATGAGTTCGCGCTGAATGGTCATTTTAACCCCTGAAAAGTCGGACTAATTCTGGTTGGAAATCACCGCTGACGTGGATTCAGGTCAGTGAGGCCAGACAAACCAGCTCATTGAAGATCAGCCAGATCATGATTGCTTCGTAGAGGGTCATGCCGCGCCCTCGACTTCGAGCGGGCGCTCTGCGATCGTATCGACGCCGAACACGTTACAGACGCGCACGATCAGCTCACGCAACTGGATCTCTTCGTCGAGCGGCAGGAGGCCGCGCGATGCGATCTTCTCGGCAGAGACTATGATGGCTGACACGGCCAGGAGCTGGCGCAGGCTTGGCTCGGGATCGCAGGGGAGGGAGAGGATAACGGCGGTCATGCTGAGCGTCCTTCGAGCTTGCCGGCATTCGCACGCCAGAGGGCGCCAGCACTCAGAACCAGGGCGCACCCAAACACGGCGTAGAATGGCGACGGGCGAATGAACGGGGCTAAGGCGTGGTCCTCCGCGATCACTTCGCCGGAGATCCAGCCGAGAAGAGCGGCGCCGGCCCAAATCAATATCGGCAGTCGGTCAAGTAGAGAGACGATCAGGGACGCACCGGCCACAATAAGCGGAATGCTCAAGGCGAGACCGATGCAGAGCAGGAGCAGACTTCCCTTGGCTGCGGCAGCAACTGCGATCACATTATCTATGCTCATGGTCGCGTCGGCCATCATGACGATTCCGACCGCCGCCCACAGGCTGGAGGCCTGTTTGAAATCGGCCTCTTCATTCTTGGGGGGCGCAAGAAGCTTGATTGCGATGACGAGGAGGGCAGCCCCGCCGATCATCTTGATATAAGGAAGCCCCATAACCTCAGTGGCGACGCCAGTTAAGCCGACCCGCATCAGGACGGCAGCGCCGGCCCCAAGGATCATGCCAAGCGCCCTCTGACGTGGCTCCAAGCCGCGACACACCATCGCAATAACAAGCGCATTGTCGCCGGATAGAAAAACGTCGATCCAAACGATTTTGGAGAACGACAACCAAAATGCTGGCTGCATGATCTCGACTTGAAATTGCTCAAACATGTCGCGGCTCCGGGGCTGGCCTTAGAACTCAAACTTCTTGGGATCGACGCCGAGCCGGCGGGCGATCTTTTCAAGGATGGCGGTCTCCTCAGCAGATACGCTGCCGTCCGCCATCGAGATATCGACAGCGACGAGGTAAACGTCCTCGGCCATCTGCCCCCCATTCGGCATCCCCTGGATAGATTCCAGATTGCGGGCGAGGATTTGCCGGCCGGAAGTGTCCTTGGAGTGCTTGAACGCAGCTTCCAGCGCGCTCTCGATGTCATTGCGCTGGTAGAGGGACGACAGCGAAGCGTTGCTGGTGATCAGTGAAATCGCCTTCAGCCGCTCTGTGTCGTCGATGCTACCGTCTGCGTTGGCGACAAGAGCTGCCGACGCGCAGACCGCATTCAGGAAATTGCGGTTCGATCCGTATTCCTTGTTGATCTCACGGGCGCCGGAAAAAACGGCCTTCTTCAGTGCTCCGAAAATGCTCACTTCATTGCTCCATGTTGAGAACGGCTCCAGACGTGTCTCGAAGTGCGCCACCGCTCGAAGCGCATCCCCGCCCAAACCATCGTGTAAGACCAACAAACCCCAAGGGCGATTTCGGGAATGTTGTTGAACAGCGCGATCCACATCAGACGTCGCTCCGGTATGCGGCGTAGACGACAATCGCCACGCCGATGATTGTGAGAATGAAGATGATCTGGCCGGTCACGGGTCACGCCACCTCATGCCGCAGAAAGCTGCGAGCGGCGCGGGTGCCGACGTGCATCTCGACGAAGCTGTATTGCGCGTGGGTGAGGGGTTCGCCCTCGTGCGCCCACTTGGTCATGACGGCGCGGGAGATCTTGTCGGTCACATCGGAGGCGACGCCATCGGCGACCTCAAGGACGGAAACGATATCCTCGATCTGGCCGTCTGCGATGTCCTCGACGGTCGAGTTGAGGTCCATCGACGCCGGGTCGCGCTCGACCCAGTAGCGGCTGGACTTGCCTTGAACCTGAACGAAGTAGATTTGCTCGGTCATTGCGACCCCCGTCGGTTGATGACGAGAGCATTATAGGCACAAAACGTTATGAAGCGCAATAGGACTAGGCAAAAAAAGTTATAAGGAAAATCCGCAAGTAGAATCAGGGCGTTGAAAATGAAAAGGCCCGGCGCATGGCCGAGCCTGGTTCAAAAATATGGGGCAGGGAACTATCGGCGGATCGCCCTGAGCATCTTCATTGCGCTCTCTATTACGTCAGGGGGTTGGTCGCGAAGTAATTGGTTGGGCGTTGGCTGGTCAGGATGATGATAGAGGTCTTCCGGCTCCATCAGATCCCCGCCTAGGGCCTCGGCCAATACTGCAAGCGTATCGGTTGAGATCGCGACGCGCCTATTCTCCCACCTGGAAATAGTCATGACGTCCGTCCCAATGCGCTCAGCGAGCTGCTTCTGGGTCAGGGACTTCGCCTCTCGCCACTCCGAGAGGTAAACGCGCCTGGGGCGTCGTGGGAAGATTTTTGCTGGCATCGCACCTAAACACTACTAACACTTTGTGTTTACGTCACTATTCACAAAACGATATGTCTCTTGACGCATATAACGTTTTGTGCCTATAGTGGCGAACGATGACAAACCCTCTCAAGACATGGCGTGGCGACCTGACCCAGGATGAAGCTGGCGAGCTTTTGGGCGTGGACGCAATGACGCTATCGCGCTGGGAACGTGGTGTGCACCTTCCTCGCAAAAAGCATTGGGCGAAAATTGAAGAGGTCACGGGCATCAAAGCACGCGACCTTGTGGCCTCGGTTGCGGAGGCTGCTCAGTGAGCGACCAGACATCCCCGCGCGACCTTCTGTGCGAAGTCCCGAAACATCGGGCCGTCCTGCAATGCCCCATGAGCTGGGATCACGATGCTTACGACCGGGAGCAGAACTCCATTTCGCTTCACACATCGGACGATGCGGAGCATTCCCTCGCCAGCGTCTTCCAGAGGCCCCAAGTGCGTCGAGAAAAATTCCGGCACACCATAAGAATCGATCAATCCATCTTCGCCCATTCGACTTGCCCCGCACTTTTTGGCGCTCAACTCGCGCGACGAAAAGCATGCGGAGGTTGCTGCAATAACACAAGTGAACTTTGGCCCCTTTGCGACAGAAATCCGTCAAGCCGTAGCAGTACGGCCACATTGTCTGTTCCGTTTTGGGAACGTCTCCAATTTTGCGAAAACAGAATGCACGTGGCGCGCGAGGTACGCACGTGATCGTGCATAGCGGCGTATCGGAATTAGGCAAAATGAGCAGCCGCCCAGCACCTGACGGGGGCAATACCAGTGCGCTGGGCGGCTCTCGCGACGCGGAACGCAATACGATTTCACGCGCCGTAACTCTTTCGCCGGTTCTTTCCTCCCTACCGGCCAACTCGCGGGCTTTGCCGCCCGCGTCTTTTATTCCGCTGCCGTCAGGATCGATCGCTTCTCCTGTAACGGCGCTCAAATCTCTCAATCTGACGCAGGCCCTGATCGACGGCCTTTGCGTGCTCTTCGGCTTTTTCTTCCTCTGTGCGCTCGCTGCGAGTTTGCCGCTCGCCGTCGCGCTGATGATTCTGGGAGTCGTCCATTAGGTATCGAATCAGGTTCGCGGTTGCAGCCCCGAGCCTGATGAAACTGAGTTCGTCGTTTTCGTTCGTCGCGTTGCTCATGGCCCCACTAACCATGAGGAGTATCCGGAATGCCGGAAAAGAAGGTCGTAGAGATGGAACAAGCGATCAAATGGCCGGACGAGATCGGCGTCATCGCCGGTCCTTTCGGGGGGAACCGCAAGAGTTGGTTGGCTCGTGCTGCTCGGGTTGCCGGTGTGACCTATCGCCAGATCAAGGCGTTGTACTACGGCGAGCATGACGACCCGCGTCACTCGGTTGGAATGAAGCTTCTGGCGGCGGCTCAGGAAGCAAGGATTCAAAGGGCAAGGTGTGATGCGCTCAATGTTGCGGAATTTTTTAGTCGGCACGCTCAGGCGCTTGCCGAAAACGATCCGAATTTTCATCGGCAGCGCATTGATGAGTTCATCGCTGCGGCGCGCGCGATTGGCGGCAGAGATCGCGCCGGAGATCGTGCAGCGGCCATAGGCTCTGTATCGGGGCCGTATCTTGGAAATGATCCGTAGGCAGTAACGCCCGCCAGCATCGCATGGCGCGGGCTTAAATATGGAGGCGGGGGAATGTTGGATAATTTGACTTGGACCGAGGAGCGTATTGCTACGCTCAAGAGGATGCACCGCGCCGGGTTTTCATTCGCTCAGATCGGTACAGAACTCGGCGTGAGCCGTAACGCTTGTATTGGCAAGGCTGGGCGCATGGAATTGCCGGGGCGTCATCTGAAGCCGCGCGGGCCTCGCAAGCCAAGGCCGTCAAGAGCGAAAGCCAAGCCCCAGCGGATTCTGCGTATCGTCAGAGCTGGCTTCGGGAACGGCTTGCGCGTTGCGTCGTCTGTCACGTCCTCCGAGATGCCGGTTTTCGAGTGCATCGAATTGGAGCCGCTGAACAAGACGCTTCTCGACCTCGGCACCAACGACTGCAAGTACATCGCGGGCGACCCGCGAGGCGGCGCGCTCTATTGCGGCCATCCCGTGTACCAGCGTTCGTACTGCGCCGCTCATTTCGCACGCTGCTACGTCGAGCCCTTGAAGCGTTGGAGAGTGGCGGCATGAGCGACCGCGGGGGCCACAAGAACCGTATCTCGAAAGAGCAGCGGGACGGCATCATCCAGACCTTCCTTGAGAAGGGCGTAGAGGCTGCGCAATCCGCGGCAACTGAACTCGGCCTTCATTCCCTCTATGCACTTCGCCTGGTCCGGGCACGGGGGCTGGCATGACCATCATACTTGGAATTGACCCAGGGATCTCAGGCGCGGTCGCCTTCTACTTTCCCATGGTGCCGTCGCGCATCGCGGTTGATGACGTCCCCGTGGCCGGCGGCGAGATCAACGGTTACGAGCTGGCGCGGCTGATCCGTATGCACCGCCCGACGCTGGCGGTTATCGAATCTGTCCACGCCATGCCCAAGCAAGGCGTGACGAGTTCCTTCAACTTCGGCCGCTCCTATGGAGAGGTTCGCGGCATCGTCAGCGCCTGCGACGTCCCCATGCACTTCGTGACGCCCCAGAAATGGAAACGGTACTTCGGCCTGTCCGCTGACAAGGACGAGTCCCGCTTGCGCGCTATCCGCATGTTCCCGAAGGCATCCGAGAGCTTCAAGCTCAAGAAACACGATGGGCGCGCGGAAGCCGCGCTGCTGGCGCTCTACGGCGCCGAAGTTCTGGTGAAGGTGGCGGCATGAAAGTGTTCACTCGTCATTCGCCAAGCAGCCTCAACCTGTTCTCAGGTTGTCCATCAATGTTTGTCCTGGAGAAGATCCTGGGGCATCGCCAGCCAGTCGGGTCTCCGGCCCACCGCGGCACCGCGATCGAGGACGGCGTAACTCACGGCCTAATGAACCCGAATGCAACGCTGGAAGAATGCAACGCTGTTGCATTCAAAAAATACGACACCATCACGGCGCTATCCGGCGACAAGCGGCGAGAAGAATACCGTGCCACCATCCCCGGCATGGTGGCGACCGCGCTCGCGGAATTACGCCCATACGGCGTCCCCAGTAGTTGCCAGGGTTTTATCGAATGGCGCCCTGAAGGGCTCCGATATCCGATCGTCGGTTATTTCGATTACCACTGGGCAGACAGCAATACGACCGTTGATCTCAAGACGACCGAGAAGATGCCGTCTGCGGTCAAGGTCGCCCACGCTCGCCAGGTCGCGCTCTACGTCACGTCGAACAATGCCGACGCCCGCGCATGTTACGTGACGCCAAAGAAGCAGGCCACGTACCGGGTTGATAACGTCAATGAGCACCGCGCGGCGCTTCATAAGATGGCACTTCGATGCGAGGCGTTTCTGGCGTTGTCGGAAGATCCGCAGTTTTTCGTCAACATAACCGTCCCCGATCTAGAGAGCTTCTACTGGGGCTCACCATCGGCACGGCAGTTGGCATTCGAGATTTGGGGCATCTGACCCCAATTGGCATGCCGTCTGCCTGAATGGCGGCTTTGTTGGAAGAAGGAGAGCCCAGATGGGTCTCGGATTGAGCACTGGCGGAACCGGGGGCGGAGATATCCAGCCTTACATCAACTATGACGCAAAGGCCGGCCGAATGTTCCGGGTCGATCGTTCGCAGGGTGGCGACGGCACGTGGCAGACGGACAAGATCGAAATCACCAGCACCGTGCAGATGGTGATGGACCTCGCCAACATCCGCGTTGGCTGGATCAATTACACGACGCAGGGGCCCGTTCGTAAGCTTGTCGTTCTCGGCCAGGAGGCCATTCCTCCGCGCCCGGACGACAAGAATGCAGAAGGCAAGCCGGCGTTCAAGCAGGGCTTCGAGGTCAACCTGCTTCTCGACAAGAACAGCGGGGGCGGGGCCCCGCGCGTGTTCGGCTCGGCGGCCGGCTGCGTGATCGAAGCCATGGATGCCCTGCACGACGCTTACTCGGCTGCACCCGAGAGCAAGGCTGGCAAGCTGCCGATCGTCAAGGTTGCCGGCGTGCAGCCGGTCAAGGCCGGCCAGTCCACGAACTACAAGCCTACCTTCGCTATCGTGAGCTGGATTGACCGTCCGGCGACCCTTGCCTGCGGCAACGTCCGAGAGATCGCTACTATCCCAGGGGGCACGATCGCGACTGCCCCGGCTACCGGCTCGACTGTCGTGCCTCCTCCTGCACCGCAGCCGGCCGCGATGGCCAGCGCTTCCGACTTCGGCTGATCCCCGGAAGTCCACGACAACGACCGGGCCCGCTGCGGCCCGGTCAACTTACATAGCGTCACAGTCGAGTCCAGTTGCGTAGGAGGTCATTTGATTAAGGGCAGGATGAATGAACGCCGTGGTTCAGCCGATTTTCACGCCGGACGTTGCTGCCATGCGGCAGCACGTCGAACACCTGTTTGGCGGGTATCTCGACGGCTGCCATGACGGCCTGATCGAGCTTTCCTGGACTGACACTCGGCCTGACCCGGCTGGCCGCTACCGGCTGGCCAACGCCAAGCTGTTTGGAACCGACAAGCTCGATGAGCTTGTTGACGAGGCCGCCGGCCTGAACGCGCAGCCCATGTGCAACGTCTACATCGGCGCCGCGCTCCGTCATCCCGACACGGCGCCCTTCGGCAGGGCGCAGGATCGCGATGCATGGGCGCTGACGTGCGCCTACGTGGATCTCGACGATGCCGAGGCTGCCACCAACGCCAAGAACATCTACGGCCTCGACAAGCCGACAATGGTGGTTGTCACCGGGCGGGCGCCCCACACCCGCGCGCAGCTTTGGTGGAGGCTGGAAGAACCGCTGAAGGACGCCAGCCAATGGCCGGCGCTGCTGCGGGGGTTCGCAAGCCGCATGCACGGCGACTCCACGGTAACGAACCCGTCGCGGGTGATGCGGCTGGCCGGCACAATCGCGTGGCCGGTCAAGCCAGGCCGGACGGTCGAGCTGACCTCCATTGCCCCGCTGCGCGAGCCTGGGCGCTGCGAGTATTCGCCCGAGCATCTGGCGCAGGCTTTCCCGCCTGTCGCTGGGCAGGCTCCTCCGGCCACTCCAGGGCACATCAACCACACGACTAATTCCCTTGGCCTGGCAGACAAGATCAACGACGGCCGCGAGGCCTATATGCGGGACACCATCTCGGCCTGCCTGATTGAGTTGATCGGCTCTACCGGCTGCTGCCCCACTTCTCAGGAACTCTACGAGGCGGCGTGGCCGCAATACGAGCGGAAGGTGGATCTGAGCCGCGGGGGCCGCGGCGCCGATGAGTTCGCACAGAAGTGCGGCTACACGGTTGCCCGCTTCGAGCGGGGCGACATCCGCGGAATTGAGACGCTGGACAAGGCGGTCGAGGTCTATCAGCGGAAGGAAGTGCGAAGGGCTGAACAGCCCCGCCAGCAACAAACTATTCTTCCGCCTCCGGCTCGCCAGGACCGCAAGATCCAGACCGTCGATTTTCTGACACTGCTGACCGAGGACGTCCCGGAGGAGCCAGACTACATCGAGCCAGGGTTCGCCGGCCCAGGAAACTTCGTCCTGATTGCCGGCCCGCCGAAGGCGCAGAAATCGTTCCTGCTCCAGGAGATGCTGGTCGCGTGCGCCACGGGTACGCCATTCCTCAACGACACGTTCAACGTGGCCCACCCGCTCCGGGTGTTCTACCTCCAGGCCGAAATGAACCGGAAGCTCCTCCGCAAGCGCGCGAGGGAGTTCAAGATGCTGGCCCCGGACCAGCGGCGCATGCTGTCCACCAACCTGATCGTGTCCGAGCGCTTCCACATGATCCTCAACGAGGACGGTGTGAAGACGGCGATTGAGACCATCCGCGAGTCCTTCCCGGACGGCCCACCGGACATCATTGCGGTCGATCCTTTGGCGAATGTTTTCGACCAGGAAAACGAGAACGACAACTCCCAGATTATGAGGTTCCTGACCGGCCGCATCGAGGCAATACGGCAGGCAATCAACCCGCTGGCGGCCATCGTGATGGTTCACCACGCCGCTAAGAAGTCGTCGGAAGATATGGCCCGAGACCCATTCGTCGCCATCCGTGGCGCGGGCTCGTTGAGAGGCTATTACGATAGCGCGATCGTCATTTTTAGAGCGAGTGAAGAGGGCAAAGCCCGCAAGGTGCATTTCGAGCTACGGAGCGGAGAGTCGCCCGAGCCGATGGTGGTCGAGTTGGAGAATGGCAGGTTCATTACCGCCAATAAGGTCGCGTCGAAGATCGACAAGCCGATCGCCCGAAGGATGCTTTCCGCATTGCGGGATGCATGGGATTCCGGGGCGCCATGGTCATCAAAACCTCAAGCCAAATCGACCGGCAGGTACGCCGTGGACAATCTCTCCAGGCAGTTCGAGGTGCCCAAGAGAGAAGTCGAAAAGCTGCTGTCCGACTGGATGGCGAACCACGTCATTACGTGGCGCGACGAGCTGTCCAGGAAGCGGCCTGCCGGCTTCGAAGTTACCGGATCTATCGATTGATGCCGTGCAGAGATGCAGAGAAGGGGGTCGTAAGTTGTTGAAATCATTGTGCAGAGAAGTTGCAGAGAAGCTGCAGGAATGCAGAGCAGCACCAACTAAGCCATTGATAACATTGCTGCAGAGAAGCAGTGCAGAGAAGCTATATAAATATAACCGCTGCGCCTTCGGCGCGCGGATTTATATGACGACATCAGAGGGAGCGCTCTGATGGCCAAGACAGCGATGCTCGGCGACACCCATGTCCGCCCCCTCGGAGCCGAACGATCATGGGCTCGGACCAATGGCACGTACATCTCGGGCCGGGCCTACATCGATGGCGCCGACGAGACCGCATGCGAGATGGAAGCGAAGTGGGGGGCCGACAGGCTGAGGCTCCTGGTGTCAGCCGAGCTGCGTGAGAAGTTCGACCGCCAGCGCTACCTGTTCAACCAGGCGATCTGGCATGGCGAGCTTGAGGACGTCAGGACGCAGAGCGCCCGCATGGTCAACGCCTGGCTGGCGCTGGACGCCGCGGCAACGGCGGCAGGCAAGGAGCGGCTGTCGCCGGCTGTCTGGGAGGTCGCATCCAACCATGGCGTATTCGCGATCGTCCAAACAGACCACGACGCCGCAGCCGTCAGGGCCGATGGCCGCCAGGTGACGGTCTACACGCTGGAGGAGGTTGGCAGGTTTCTGTCGGCGTATCCAGACGTCGCCAAGGCGAAGGCCGTCTTCCCTGGCGCGACTATCACCGAAATTCGGAAGAGCGTTGAAGATCCGTTGCGTGCGATTGCGGACACGGGAGACGACCTGAACGACGAGATTGGCTTTTAACGCGGGGCACCAGCATCACATGGCACGACCTAAGCGCCGACAACCATACGACCCAGCGGCGCACGATCGCCGCGCGACTGACTTGCTTCGAAACGCCCAAGTGGCGCCGATCGAAGTTGACGACCCCATGGAGCTGGGCGGGAGGCTCCTCGTCATGCGGTCCACACGAGACGACCCTTTGGCAGACTTGCATGCGAGGGGGCATATCGACGAAGCGCAGTACCAATCCGGGCGGGCATTCCAAGACGACTTCGAAACCGCGGAGCGAGGGCCAAGGGCGATCGATCCGAGCAAGGAAGCCGTTGATGGCGGGCTGATGCCAGAGCCTATCACGGAGGCACAGCGGAGGGCCGCCAAGCAGTTGGCCGTGGTGTACCGCGCATTGGGGCAGGACGGGTCCGCGCTCACCCACGACGTTCTGGTGCACTCCAAGACGCGGGCTCAGGTTGCGGCCTCTCGCGGCCTGTCCGGGAAGAGCTGGGAGGAATACTACGGCCGGAGATTCCGTGAGTGCCTGGATTGCATGGCGGTCGTATACGGGTTTGCGGTGCGGTAAACAGATCTGTGTAATTGGAGTTGACACCGGGTGCAAATCAGGTGCATATTGCCATCGTCGCAAGAATTTTGATTCGGCCGCCAGGGAGCAATCCTTGGGCGGCCGTTTTCGTTCGGGCGGCACATTGAGCACCCGCGAGACTGCTCCCCCTGCTGATGCGCCGATTTTACGTGCGCCGAGTCCGCACCGCCCTTGTGCCGCCCGATACCAACTCCTGGAGCCAAACATGACCGCAGAGCAGTTGAAGCTTCTCGCCCGCATGATCCGCGATGGCCAGGCCAAGCTCGTTGAGAGCAATGGCGTGATCAAGCCCGTGAGCCTGATTTGAGATGGTCTTCGGCCCCGCGATCGATCCGGCGGTCATTGCCGCGGCTCAAGCGGTCGTATCTGGATTGGTACTGCTGGCCGCATTCTGCGCCGGGTATGTCTGCGGAGGCATCTGTGGCCGCTGAGATCTTGAACATCCGAGACTTCAAGCGTCGAGAAGAGCGCGAGGCTGAGCTCGCTCGCTTCGCCAAGCATATCCTGGACGACACTGCGCCGTCTGAAATTGTTCCCTTTGAGGGTGCGGGCATTGACGGCATGTCGTTCACCGAATTTCCCGAGCGTGACCCAGCTTAGCGCTACCCACCTCAGCCTCCTCGAAACTAGGCTCATTATCGCGGCCTATGACACCAATGCGGAATTCAAAATGAGCATCTCCGACGACATCAAGGCGGCAAAGGCTGAACTGGCCAAGATCCGGGCTGAAACGACCGATGCGGTTCAGGAAGCCAAGAGCGTTGCGGTATCTGGCGCGGCTGAGCTGAAGAAACTGAAGGACGAGACTGCCGCGATGCGCGCTGACCTGGCGGGGCTTACCAACGGCGGCCCTGCGATCGATGAGCCGATCGGCGCCACTGTGATTCCGCCGGTGATGCCATGATGGTCAGCCTGTCGCACTGGGGCATGTTCTTCATTCCGTTGCGCTCTCAGGCCGGGAGCGCGATGTATCAATACCTCAACTTTGGTGAACTTTCATGAACGAATTAATCCGCCAGCGCAAGCGCCTGGCAATGGGCGAGGGATTGGTTGAGATCCCTGCGATTGAGAACCCGTTCTGTCAGGTCAAGGGCTCCGACATCCCGCGCGGCGAGATGAAGGACAGTAAGCGCAGGGCTTCCGACCAGGATTACGACAAGGACTGAACATCAGTTCTAAACTAGAGGCAGTTAGATGGCGGTCGGGAAGAAAACCGGCGGTAGGCAGAAAGGCACACCGAACAAGATTAGCGGGCAGCTCAAGGACATGATCCTTGAAGCGGCTGATCTTGCGGGGGAGGACATGGGCGGCGGCGGGACTGTCAAATATCTCCGCATGCAGGCCACGTTGAACCCGGTTGCGTTCTTGTCCTTGCTGGGCAGGGTTCTTCCGATGCAGGTGACTGGCGAGGACGGCGGCGCTATCAAACTTGAGACGATCCAGCGCACGGTCGTAAGTGCTAAACATACCAACGGCTGAGGCCTTTGTACCTCTACTGGCGCCGGCTCGATACAAGGGCGCGTGGGGCGGGCGAGGTTCTGGCAAGTCGCATTTCTTCGCGGAGATGATGGTTGATGATCATTACCGCAATCCTGGCCTTCGTTCGGTTTGTATTCGAGAGCATCAAAAGAGCCTGAAGGACTCAGCCAAGCGGCTGATCGAGGATAAAATCCAGGCTCTAGGGCTTGGTCCTCATTTCGAGGTTCAGAACGATCAGATCAAATCGCGCGGCGGCGGTCTGATCCTATTTCAGGGTATGCAGGACCACACGGCGGAATCGATCAAGTCGCTTGAGGGTTTTAACCGTGCATGGGTTGAAGAGGCGCAGACGCTTAGTGCTCGCAGTCTCTCAATGCTGCGCCCTACTATTCGCGCCGAAGGTTCTGAAATCTGGGCGAGCTGGAATCCCAGGCGCAAGGTTGACGCGATCGACGAATTCCTGAGAGGCGAGCCGCCGGCTGGCGCGGTTGTCGTTCAGGCGAATTGGCGAGACAATCCCTGGTTCCCGAGCGTTCTCGATGATGAGCGCCGGTTAGACCTGGAGCGCTACCCGGAGCGTTACGATCATATCTGGGAAGGCGGCTATGCGAAGGCCTTTGAGGGGGCTTACGTGGCGAGCCTACTAACCAAGGCCAGGTTGGATGGGCGCATCACGCGCCTTCCTGCCGATCCTATGAGGCCCATAAGGGCGTTCTTCGACTTGGCATCAGCTTCTGACAAGGCTGATGCGATGGCCATCTGGATTATCCAATGGGTTTCTCACGAAATCCATGTGATTGATTATCTTGAGGGCGTTGGCCAGCCGGTCAGTTATTACACCAATGAGATGCGGCGCCGTGGGTACAAGAACGCCATCTGTTATATTCCTCACGATGGCAAGCATGCTGACTTTGTGGGGAAAACGTTTCACAGCCACTTAGCTGACGCCGAGTTTGAATCTGTGCCTGTACCCAATCAGGGTAAGGGTGCAGCTATGCTGAGAGTTGAGGCAGTTCGCCGGCTTCTGCCGCGCTGCGTCTTTGACGAGCAGCGAACCGAATCCGGCCGGGATGCGCTGGGTTTCTACCATGAACGTAAGGATGAAACTCGTAACATCGGACTTGGCCCCGAACATGATTGGTCAAGCCATGCCTTCGATGCTTTTGGCTTGATGGCGTGTTGCTATGAAGGACCAGACGGCCCTCTGACGATTGACGGCATGTTTGGCGACGACTGGGTCGACTCCACCAGGTCGAGCGTGACGGGATATTGATGAAATTCGACGCCGCGACGATCCGGGAAGAGCTTTCGGCGCTGGAAACCGCGCTCAAGGATAACCCGAAGGACGCGAAAGCGGTCCAGCTTTACCTCTCTCACGCTCGCAAGTTGCGTGAGATCGAATTCACTGAAAACGGCTACGTGACAGCCAGATCAAACGTAACGGGATATTGAATTGAACGCCCTCGCTGCCGCAGCAGAACCAACCGGCATGACTGCGGCCAATCCTGAGGGCGCCGTCGATACGTCAGCGACTGGACCAGATCAGCAGCACATCGCCAAGCTCCAGAAGTGGATCAACTCCGTAAACATCGCGGAGGATCTTGACGACGAGACGCTGATCAAGATCGGAACACGCGTCGTCGAAGAATACAAGATCGACGACAACAGCCGGGCCGACTGGAAGGAAAAGACCGAGCAGGCGATGGACCTCGCCATGCAGAAAACCAAGGAGAAATCCTTCCCTTGGCCCAAAGCGGCGAATATCATCTATCCGCTTGTTACCACGGCGGCCACGCAGTTCGCAGCCCGTGCCTATCCTGCTATCATCAACGGCCGATCGGTCGTTAAAGGCGTTGTGGTGGGCGAGGACAAGGGTGAGCCGCAGATAGGCCCCGACGGTACGCCCATGTTGCAGGGCGATCCTAGCGCCCCGCAGCCGGTCTGGAGGGTGCCTCCTGGCGCCAAGCGTATCAGGGCCGACCAGATCGCCGATCACATGTCCTGGCAGCTCCTGGATGAGCAGCCGGAGTGGGAGCCTGAGACCGATCAGTTGCTGCATGTGCTGCCGATCGTTGGTGGTGCGGGCCGCAAGACCTATTTTGACCCCGGCAAGGGGCGCAATTGCTCGACCTACGTCTCCTTGATGAAACTGGTGTGGAATTACCACGCCAAATCGTTCGAGGTTGCGCCGCGTCACACGGAAGAGATCGACTTCTATCCTCGTGAGATCGAGGAGATGCAGCGGGCAGGGCTGTTCAAGGAGCCCAAGACGCCGTATGGCGAGGCCGAGAATGCGCAGGGCGACCGGGACAAGCCACACGCTTTCCTGGAGCAGCATCGCTATTGGGACTTGGATGAGGACGGCTATCCCGAGCCCTATATCGTCACGGTTCATAAGGCGTCGCAGCAAGTCGCGCGGATTGTCGCTCGTTATGATGCCGACGGTATCCATTTTAACTCCCGCACGCACAAGATCGCCAAGATCGACGCGGTTGAGTACTATACGCTGTATTCCTTCATCCCGAATCCAGATGGCGGATCATATCCTGTGGGGTTTGGTCAACTTCTCCGGCCGATTAACGAGGGCATCAACACCGTCCTGAACCAGATGCTGGACGCGGCGACGCTCCAGAACGCGGGAGGTGGCTTCATTGGCAAGGGATTGTCGATGAATGCCGGCGCTATTCGCTTCCAAATGGGCGAATACAAGACGGTTAACGTTGCCGGCGGTACGCTTCGCGAAAACATAGTCCCGATGGACTTCAAGGGGCCGTCTCCGGTCCTGTTCGAGCTGCTGGGCTTCCTGGTTGAAGCCGGCAAGGAGATTGCGGCGGTCAAGGACGTGCTGACCGGCGACCAGAAGGCCTCGAACGTCCCGGCGACGACCACGCTGGCGCTTATCGAGCAGGGGCTGAAGGTCTTCACGGCGATCTACAAGCGCGTTCACCGCTCCCTGAAGAGCGAATTGAACAAGCTCTACCGCCTGAACCGCATCTACGGCGATGAAAAGTCGCAGTACAAGGTTGGCGATACCTGGAACGTGGTCCTCAAGCAGGATTACATCATTGGCTCGGGCGTTGAGCCCTATTCCGACCCATCGATGGTGTCGGACATGCAGCGTATGGCCCGCACGCAGTTCCTGCTGGGCTTCCTGCAAACGCCATTTGTCAATCCGCTCAAGATCCTGGAGCGTGCTTTCGACGCCGCCGACATTGAGAACCCGTCCGAGCTGCTGGTTCAGCAGATTCCGCCAAACCCTGAGATTGTCTCAAAGGGCATGGAGCTTGAGCTTAAGCATCAGGAAGTCTCGGACAACGGCAACCTGAAGCGAGCACAGGGCGTCGCGGCCTACGCGTCTGCGATCAAGTCGCTGGCCGACGCTGACAAGAATGTGGGCGATCAGCATCTGGCCTGGCTGGACAAGGTTTTGCGGGTTCATGAGCTTGAGCACGACGCGGCGATGACGCCGAAGCAGAACGCGGACGGATCGAAGGGCGGGCCGTCTGGAACGCCTCCGAAGGCTCCGGACCTGCCGCATCCTGTTATGCCCAGTGCGTCAAATGGCGTGCAGCCGGACATTTCGGACGTTGACACGATGGACGGTAAGATCGCGGGAGACCCGGACGGCAACCATCGGATGGACCCGGACAGCAAGTTCGCGGCCGATCACGCTGCGCAGGGGCCGATGTGATGACTGTTCAAGATCGGGTTGAATACGTAGCCAAAGCAATGTGGGAGGCGCGTGTTAAGTGGGCTGCCGCTTTGGGCATTAATTTGGAGCCATGGGGCGACGGAAGCATTCCGCAAGCTAACGGCATACTTACTGAGGCGAGGGCGGCCATAGAAGCCCTTGCTGAGATCGATCCGACCATATGATTGCTAAAGAGCAGTTCAATCTTTGGAAGCACGATCCTGTTTCCAAGCTGTTCTTTGAGTTTCTGAGAGACAAGCGAAAATTCCTGATCGACTACGCATCAAGTGCGTGGGTTGACGGCGCGGAAGTACCGCCGGCAGTCCGTGGCCAAGTCATCGAGCTTGGCGAGATAGCAGGCCTTGAGTTCGAGGCCGTTGAGGAATTCTATAAGGCACAGAGGGAAGATGGCACTGAATCCGAAGGTTCTGAACGTTAGTCGTGTCGAATATCTGCCGGCAATCTATTCCGGCGCCAATAGATCAGGCGTTGAGCCCGTTGGGGATCGTGTTCTGATCCTGCCCGACATGGCAATGACCAAATCGCAGGGCAACATCGCGCTTCCTGACGACGTTGTGGAGCGGATGCAGCTCTCGGCATCCTCCGGCGTGATTGTCGCCCTTGGTGACGATGCCTTTGCCTGGAATTCGGATCGAACGCGCCCCTTTGGCGGCTACAAGCCGAAGGCTGGGGACCGCGTGCACTTCGAGAAATATGCCGGCAAGGAAATCGTCGGCGATGATGGTGTCAAATACCGGCTTTGCGATGACAAGGCGGTCGGTGGCGTGAAGAAGTCAGTCTAAATCAGGAAACAGTCATGACAGAAGCCAACCTGGAGAAATCCGGGGACGACGGCGTATTGCCCGAGGGCAACGAAGCCGAAGCGAAAGCCCGCCGTCTCGGCTGGGTTCCGAAAGAAGAATTCAAGGGCGATCCCGACAAGCACCGCTCCGCCGAGGAATTCCTTGAGCGCGGCGAAACCATTCTCCCGATCTTGCAGCGCGACAACAAGAAGCTGCACGACACGGTTGGCCGGCTCGAACGGAAGCTGGAAGAGACCACGGAGACGCTGAAGACGTTTTCGGAGTTCGCCTCCAAGGCAGAAGAGCGCGCCTACAAGAAGGCCCGTGCCGATCTGGAAGCAAAGCTTGACGGCGCGATTGCAACCGCGGACGTGGATCAGGCCCGCCAAATCCGCAAGGAAATGGCTGATCTTGAGGTCGATCCCCCGAAGCCGCCCAAGGCGCCGACGAAGCCTGTTGGCGAGCCTGACAAGCCCTCGGTTGATCCTGATATCCAGTCCTGGATCGATCAAAACGAGTGGTTCAACAAAAGCGCGTCACTCCGCTCCTACATGAGCGAGGAGTTTGGCGAGCTTGAAAAGCGCTACCCCGGCAAGAACAAGTCGGAAATCCTCGCTGAAGCCAAGCAGAGGACTGTTGATCGCTTCCCGGATAAATTCGGCGTCAATCCCAAGCGGGATGCCGCCGCCGCTGTAGCAACCCCGAGCGGGGATGCGCCGCGCGCCAAGAAGTCGGGCCGTACTTACGAAGAACTGCCGGCAGAGGCCAAGAAGGCCTGCGACAAGTTCGTAAAGACGATCCCCGGTTACACCAAAGAGAAATACTGCCAGGCATACGATTGGGATTGATAACATGGAAGAGATCAAGCGCGGCCCCGGCCGTCCGAGGAATGACCAGATGAACGCTCCGGAAGCTCCGGCTACGGGTCTCCCGCAGCGTCCAGCACGCAAGCCCTTTGGCTCCATGAGCCTCAAGCTCGATTATCCCCAAAGGGAAGGATTTCATCGTCATTGGTTCAATGACATCCCCGGTCGTGTCAGCCGCGCTCTTGAGGCAGGTTACGAGCACGTCAAGGACAGGGATGGCAAGCCAACGAGCAGAACGGTCGGACTCGCCGAGGGCGGTGGGGCTCTGACTGCATTCCTGATGGAAATCCCCGAGGAATGGTATCTCCAAGACATGGCCCAGGAACAGCGGATCATCGACGACAAGGAAGCGGCGATGAAGCGTGGCGTTTCTGACGGGCCGGAGGGCGAAGGTCAATACGTGCCCAAGCAGGGCATCAAGATCAGCCGCGGCTAACCAGCCACTCCAACTGAATTCACCCGCGCGTGCTCCGGCACCGCGCGATGCTTTTTCACGCCTTTTAAGGACATCCTAAATGGCAAACGCAAACGTCCCGCGTGGGCTTATCCCCTACGCCACTGTTTGGGGCCAGAAATACAACGGCTCCTTCAATACCTACTTCGTGCCGGCGTCCTACGCGACCGCTCTATTCGTCGGCGATCCCGTGGATATCGTCTCGTCTTCGAACGACGCTAACGGCATTCCCGCCTGTCAGCTCGCCTCCGTCGGTTCGCCGTCGATCGGCGTGGTGGTCGGCGTGATTAACGGCGGCGACATGGGTTCGATGAACACGATCACTCGTGATCTTCCTGTCTACCGCCCAGCCTCCACGGCGCTTTACCTCGCCGTTGCGGATGATCCGTTCCTGCTCCACGAGATTCAGGACGACGCTTCCTCGCAGGCGACCGCTCCGAAGCTCTGGGCCGGCAAGAACGCCAGCCTCGTGACCGGAACCGGCTCGACCGTGACCGGCTACTCGGGCTGGCAGTTGGCGGCGTCCACTGTGGCGACCACCAACACGCTTGACTTGAAGATCATCCGTCCGTTGCAGCAGGCCGACAATACCATCGGCACCACTGCGAACACCAACATGAACGCAAAATGGCTCGTGAAGCTGAATAACAGCCGCTTCTCGAACCTGATTGCTGGCGTCTAAAAGGAGGCGTGACACATGGCTACGATCACTACTGGCACGCATCCTAAAGCACTTTGGCCCGGCATCAAGGAATGGTGGGGCCGGTCCTATTCGGAGCATCCCGAAGAGTACGTCGATCTCTTCGACAAGGAGACCTCCGACAAGGCCTACGAAGAGGATGTCGAGATCACCGGCTTCGGTCTCGCTCCGGTCAAGCCGCAGGGCACCTCGATCAACTACGACGTTGAGAACCAGGGCGCCGTCACCCGCTACACGCACGTTGCCTATGCTCTCGGCTACGTCGTGACCTTCGAGGAACTTCGCGACGACCTCTATGAGGTGGTTTCGAAGCGGCGTGCCAAGCAGCTCGCCTTCTCGATGCGGCAGACCAAGGAGAACGTTGGCGCCAACGTCTTCAACCGTGCGTTTACTTCGACGTACACAGGCGGCGATGGCGTGAGCATGATCAACACCGCGCATCCGACCACTGCCGGCAACCAGTCCAACCAGCTCACCACGGCTGCGGACTTGTCCGAAGCGGCTATCGAGGATCTGACGATCCAGGTCATGCAGGCGCAAAATGCCAAGGGCCTGCGCATCTCCCTGATGCCGCAGTCTCTGCACGTTCCGGTTCAGCTTTACTACGAAGCCAACCGCATCCTGAAGTCGGTCCTTCAGAATGACACCTCCAACAACTCGATCAACGTGTTGAAGGCGACGAACGTGTTCCCGAAGGGCATCAAGATGAACCACTATTTCACGTCGGCAACGGCGTGGTTCATCCGCACGAACGCTCCTGCGGGCCTGAAGATGTACGAGCGCGATTCGATCATGTTCGATCAGGACAACGATTTCGATACCAAGAACGCCAAGGCGGCTTGTTACGAGCGTTATTCGATGGGCTGGTCCGATTGGCGCGGCGTCTATGGAACGGCTGGAGTTTAAGAGCCAACCACAATGAACTAAGGGCGGGGCTTCGGTCCCGCCTTTTCTTTCCCGATGCCCTACACCCGCTGCTCACTGGGGGCAGCAAGGAGAATACGAAATGACGACCGCATTTAAAGGCCCGATTATTGTCTATGGTCAGCGCCCGCCTCCGGGCACTGGTGCCACTGGCTCTGAAAACCCCTATCTCGCGCCCTCGATGTTCTATGGCGGCAACGGCTTCCTGGATTCGCGCGCTGGTTACAATAATACCAAAGCTGGTTGCGCTGGCTTCGTCGGCTCGGATATCCTGGCGCTCGACGCGACTCCGGCCACGCTTTCCGCGGTCAATATTGCCGCCTCACAGTCGCCTGCCGCGGGCGCAATCACGCTTGTCTCGACGACTGGCGCTGGCGTTACTGTAACCTCTGCTGCGCAGTACATGCCGGCTTCAGGCGTGACGATCCCGGTCGGTACGCTGGCGATCGATGGTCCCACTGGCTTTATCGGATATGGCCGCGCGACCAACGCCAACTCTGGCCAGTACGAAATCAGTGCTTACGACCCGTCCACGCTGGTTTCACGGGCCATTCGGCTCGTGTCCGGCAGCAACGACTCCGGCATTACCTTCACCGTGAGCGGATGGGATGTCTACGGTTTCCCGATGACGGAAACCATTACCGGCGCCAACGCAGGCACCGCAAACGGCGCCAAGGCATGGAAGTACATTTCCGGCATCACGCATACGGGTACCGTCGCGGGCACCCTGACGATTGGTACTCAGGATGTGATCGGCCTCCCGTTCCAGGTTCTTCGCTTCGGCCGCACCTCGATCAACTACAATAACACGGGCATCACCGCGAGCACGGGCTTTACGGCGGCGGTCACGACCTCGCCTGCAACCGCTACCACGGGCGACGTTCGCGGCACCTATGCCCTGCAGTCCGCGTCCGATGGCACCAAGACGATCCAGGTGTTCATCACCGTCCCGCCGGCCAACCTGAACACTGTCAACGGCGCCGCCAGCGTCTACGGCGTCACTCAGGCCTAACCCCATCAACATGAACTTTAAGGGCGCCTCCGGGCGCTCTTTTTCTTTTGGAGAATGATTGATGGCTAAACTCTATGTCGCGGAGTTTGAACGTCCGCGCAATCAGTGGGTCAATATCGCGAACGCTCCGCCGGTTGCAGAGCAAACCATCGCGATCGGAGCCGGCAGCGTTACGGCGACAAACCCGTTCGGCTCTAAAACTGCCATGATCCGCGTTGCCACGGACGCCATTTGCTCGATTGCAATCGGGACTTCGCCGACTGCCACCACGTCAACCATGCGAATGGCGGCAGATCAGGTCGAGTATTTCAGCGTCCAGCCGAACCAATACATTGCAGTGATCAGCAACACCTAATGGCACCCCGCACCACTTACGCCAATCTAGCGGACGGCCTGCAGCCGTTCAGCCTATGGGACCAGTCCCTGGCGGACATGGCGAACCTCGGCGTTATTCCGTGCTCGGCAACGGGGACGAACGTCATTACATTGACGCCCCTGGCTGCTGCCTTCGCTCCCAACGTCACGTCCTACAATAACTACATCCAGTTCTCGTTCGTTCCGGCGAACAACTCAACTGGTCTTGTGACGCTGCAAATAGGCTCTCTCTCGGCGCTCCCGCTCTATCGGCCAAACGGTTCCGCTCAAGCGACAACCAATGATGTTTTGACCGGGCGCGTCTACGCCGTTAGCTACAGCGCCTCGCTGAATAGCGGGAATGGCGGATTTCAGATCCTTTATCCCGTGGATACCAGCAACGCCTCGAATATCACGACCGGGACTCTGCCTGCCAGTGTGCTGCCTACGCCAACGGCCTCCACGCTTGGCGGCGTCAAATCTCTGGCGAACGCATCGAACAAGTGGCTCAATTCGATTGGTACGGACGGCACTCCAACTCAGACTCAACCGGGGTTTAGTAATCTTTCGGGGAATATTGCCGTTGGGCAGATGAATAGCGGCACGTCTGCATCTGCGGGAACCTATTGGCGCGGCGATGGAGCATGGGTGCCTGGTGTACAGGTATTTGACACTGCTGCAGCTATGGCCGCAGCCAGTTCTGTCACAGCCTCAGACACCATCATCCGCACACGTGGTAAATTGGCTGTCGGAGACCTTGGCGGCGCTTGGTACACCCAAGTTGTAGGCAATCCGAGCGAGCCAGGCTCCTTTATTCTCGCCAACGGTAACTATGCGAAGCTGATTGAGCCCATAGTTACGCCGGAAATGTTCCTGCTTTCCACCGATGCCGGTGACGACGCGCTGATGTTCACCCGCTGGGCGGACTATGTAAATACGGTTGGCGCGATTGGCGTAGTTGCAAAGAAGAAAACATATTCCTTCGCCACGACTTGCAGCATTACGGTTCCTGGCACTTGGAGATCAAAGTTTTACGGTTACGGGGCGACAATAACCACAACTGGCGCAATCTGGGCATTCACGGTCAATGGCGGCGGTTATGCCGGAGGCGCCGACTTTGAGGGATTTACGATTTCCCAGCAAGGCAACGCAACTGCCTTGGGGGGGTGGAGGTTGCGACAGGCCGGATGTTGTAGGCTCATCAGCCCGATCATCCTAGGCGGCCAGACGACGAACACCAATTACATTGGCATTTACGTGGGCCAATTGGTTACGTCGGATACTGCGACGGGATCGTTTTGGAATACGATTGAAACGCCTCAGATATTTTCGAATACGGCCGATCAAGTTCCCTACGGGATTTATGTGGAAGGCGCCGCGAACGCAACCAGAATTGTCGGCGGCAATATAGAAGTGGCGTTGCGCGGGGTCTCTCTCTACGAACAGACCGCCTCAAGCAATTACAGCCCGAATGGTGTTGTCATCGATGGCGTGGCTTTTGAGAGCTGCACCTATGGCGTTTATTACCACGGCGTTCTGGGCGATGCGAACACGCAGCCTCTTGGTCTTCGCATCGTGAACTGTCGCTTTGAAACAGTCACCTCATCGATCATCTTCGTGAACACTGATCAAAGCAGCAACTCTCCCACGGAAATCCACCACAATATGCTGCTAGGGAGCGGTATACTGAATTACGGCGGAGGTTTCAGGATCAATTGTACTGACAATCCTCAGACACTTTCAGGAACGGTTACTTTTTCCGCCGCAACATCAGCAGCCGTTTCTTTCAGCATTAATCAGCCTAGCGCCAATTATGTTGTGAACCTGGAGCCCCAGGACAGCAAGACCTATTGGGTAAGCGCGAAGTCGGCGAGTGGGTTCACAATCAACGCATCATCCGCAACCAGTGCAACTGTTGGCTGGAAAGTAACGAGGCTCTGATGGGTACGGAGCGCTTTTACAAGCCTGGCTCATTCTACCGCATCTGTGATCGCACTGGCTTTGCGATCCGCGCCGAGAGAACGCGAACAGAGTGGAATAACCTGATCGTATCGGATCGGGTCTGGGAGGCGCGACAGCCGCAAGATTTCGTCAAGGGCGTTTCCGATAATCAAACCGTTCCATTCCCGCGCCCTCGTCAGCCCAACCCAACGGTTGGTTCATCCACCGTCGCTCAATTCGAGGTGTATGGCGACCTTCCAGGTAGGGTCTCGTTCGAAAAGCAGGATGGTAAGATCATGGTTTATCATGCCGCTTCTGTCGTTAATCCGGCCAATTTCCCGAGTGGGTTCTAATGACGACCTCGGGGACGGCGACCTTTGTCTATAACCGCGACCAGATCATAAAGATGGCATATCGCAAGCTCGGCGTGATCAACGCCAGCGAGACGCCGAGCGCTCAATTGATCCAGGACGGGTCAGACGCGCTGAATCTCTGGGTTAAGGCACTCAACGCAACGGGTCTGCATATCTGGACCGAAACTGAAGCGACTCTCTTTCTTCAGCCAGGTCAGAACTCATACACGCTTGGTACTGGTTCGAGCGATCACGCTACCGAGAGCTATACAGCCACGACACTCTCTGCATCGGCCGCATCGAGCGGCGCCAGCATTAGCGTGACCTCCTCCACTGGTTTTGCGACGACCTACAATATTGGCGTGGTTCTTGATGGCGGCTCGATCTTCTGGACTACCCAGAATGGGGCCGCGTCTGGCTTGTCTATCCCGCTCTCGTCGGGCCTGACAGGATCTGCATCTGCCGGGAACGCGGTTTACGTTTATCAGACCAACATCATCAGGCCCCTGCGCGTGGTCTCAACGCGCCGATATAATTTTGCCAGCGCGATAGATACCCAGATGACCCTCATGTCGCGCATCGACTATCGCAACCAACCGAGCAAAACTGCGACCGGCGTTCCCACCATGACGTTCTACGATCCTCGGGGAGGAGCGAACACACAGGGCATCCTTAGTGTCTGGCCAACGCCATCAGATGCGGCCTACGCAATCAAAATGACGTGGTGGCGTCCAGTCCAAGACTTTACATCCGCCGCTAACACGCCGGACCTCCCCCAGGAATGGGGGCTTTGCTTGGTATGGAATCTCGCCAAGGAAATGGGGCCAGAGTTCGATGTGACCCCGAACCGATGGGCGATGATCAAGGAAATGGCGGCCGGACATCTCGATAATGTTTCAGGTTGGGATCGTGAACCGGAGTCCTATCTGATCGGACAGGACTTGTCGCAGCAGTGATTATTCCGTTTGCTGTTAATTCATACAGCTCTCGTTCTCTTCCGGTCGGCGCTCAGCGCGTTGTCAATTGCTATGCTGAGAAGGAGCCGCCGGATGCCAAGACGCAGGTAGCCGTATTTGGTTGCCCCGGAATGTTGCAGTTTGCAACTTGCGGCGTCGGCCCGGTTCGCGGCTTCACTTACATGAACGGTGTTGCCTACGTAGTGTCCGGCCAGAGGCTTTATAGCCTTACTTCTGCGGGTGTTTCTACTGATATCGGCGGATCGATCTCCGGAAACGGGTTCGTTTCCATGTCGAACAACGGGACGCAGGTCTGTATCGTCAATGGAGCAAATGGGTTCATCTGGAGTACGACAGGTGGGTTTCAGGTCATAACGGACTCGAACTTTCACGCCGCAAGCACGACGACATTTTTTGACAATTACTTCGTGTTCCCCTGGGACGGCACGAACAAGTTTTTTATCTCCGGCTCCTTGGATGGGACGAGCTACAACGGAGCCGACTTCGCATCCGCAGAGGTGTCGAGCGACTTTGTTTTGTCGATCGTAAACCAGCAGGAGAATTTGCTGATCTTCGGCGAGAAAACGATCGAGAGTTGGTACGACGCGGGAGCGGTAAACTTTCCGTTCCAACGCACGGGATCGAGCACAATCGAACGCGGGTGCTCTGCGAGACAGACGCCAATCAAGGAAGACAATTCGGTTTTCTTCCTTGGCGATGATTTGATGTTCTATCGACTGAACGGCATTCAGTTGCAGCGGGTGAGCACGCACGCAATTGAGCAGGCATGGCAGTCCTATGCGTCGGTCTCTGATGCTTATACCTTCTCTTACACGTTTGAGGGTCACAAGTTCATCAATCTGGTGTTCCCGACCGCAAACACCAGTTGGGTGCTCGATATCGCAACGGGATATTGGCACGAGCGCGAATCCTGGGACATCAATAACAACTCCTATGGGCGCTGGCGCGGCAATTGCTGCTTGACCGCATTTGGCAAGGTTCTTGTTGGTGACGCCTATTCGGGGAAAATAGGATATCTCGACGCCAACACGTTCACGGAGTTTGGCAATACGATGCGATCTCTGATGATCTCGCCACCAATCCATAAAGACAGGCGCCGTGTTTACATTTCGACGTTGGAATTGGACGTTGAAAGCGGCGTTGGCTTGATTTCTGGGCAGGGCTCTGATCCTCAGGTAATGATGGATTATTCCAGAGATGGCGGGCGCACGTTCATCAACCTGCAAATCTGGAACTCGCTCGGTAAGATCGGGGAATATTTGCAGCGTGTACGTTGGTTCAGATTGGGCCAGGCACGACAATGGTTGATCAGAATCATGATAAGCGATCCCGTAAAGCGGGTCATCATCAGCGCTAACGCTGACATTACGATCGGTGAACCGTGACGATCTCGGCTGCCTCACAAGTTGAAGCGCTGCTTGAGCCTGGCCAACGCATCGGGTTCGTGGACTCTAACGGCATCTTGACCAACAACGGTTGGCAAGTTCTGGAGGGGCTGTTCGGCTTCATCAACGGGACAAACCGCATCATTCCATGCAACGCCAGCGGGACGAATGTCATTACCCTGACGATGCTAGCGACCGCGCCGCTTGTGAAGGGGTATCGAGATTATGATACTTATCGGGCGGTTGCCGCAAATACGACTACTGGGCTGGTAACGGCTCTAGTAACGACCCCGCAAGGCGCTCTCGCGACTATCAAGGTTTTCAAGTCGAACGGATCGGCTCAAGCCACCAACGGGGATATTGCGGCCGGCCTCCTCTATGACTTCACCTATGTGAACTCTCTCGACAGCGGCAATGGTGGGTTTGTTCTGCGATGAATGAAGTATCACGAGCCAAGGTCTTTGAGCTGGAAGCTCATGTCCAGCAGATGCCTCAGTGCCATATCGGCATCAAGCACTACTTCTCCGATGGAGTATATGCCCGCGAAATGAGCGCTCCGGCTGGTGCAGTCGTAACAGGCAAAATCCACAAATACCGGCAGCTTAACATTCTGTCGGCGGGGACCATGAGCGTGATGCTTGGCGACAGAACGGAGACGGTTTCGGCGCCGTTCACGATCGTCGCCTCTGCTGGCGCAAAGCGCGCCTTTTACTGCCATACGGATTGCGTGTGGACGACGATTTTAGGGACAGACGAGCGAGATCCCAACAAGATCGAAGAAGAATACACAACCAACTCGGAACAGGAGTTCCTTGAGTTTACCAGGCTGATCGGATCGAACTGATGGCATTCTTCGTTTCTGGCGCGATAATTGGTAGCGGCCTTCTCGGTGCTGGCGCATCGCTTTACGCCTCAAACAAGCAGTCTGAGGCTGCTGGTAACGCCCTGAACTTCCAGAAGCAGACGTTTGACACCAATCAGCAAAATATGAAGGCTGCGCAGAGTTCATTGCAGCCATATTTGGATATCGGCAAAAACGCTACCTATACGCTCGGGCAACTGACCGGGACGGGCAACGGAGGAAACCAGCCGGATTATTCGCCGTTCTTCAAAGACCCCTCCTACACGTTCGCGCAACAGCAGGGCGAATTGGGAATCGAGCGCGGAGCGAATGCGCGCGGGCTCAATCTATCGGGTGGTGCACTCAAGGACTTGGCGACCTTTAACAGTGGTTTGGCCTCTCAGCAGTACGGGAATTACTTCAGCCGTATGATGGGCCTTGCTGGCATCGGTCAGGACGCGACCAAGACGAATGCGAACCTTGTGACTGGTAACGCAACGAATAACACGGCGGGCGCTGGTCAGATCGGGAATACGATGATGGGGCAGGGCCAAGCCCAGGCCTCCGGCGCGGTTGGCGTTGCGAATGCAGCCAATGGAGCGGTCGGCAACTCGCTGATGTACAATTATCTTAACAAGAACCCGAGCGGCTACGGCACTGGCGAGGCTTATGGCGGCGGTGGTGCGTGGGGCGGCAGTTCGAGTAACCCATTGCCGGGGCTCAGTGCGTCTGATTACGGGGCCGGATACTAATGGCTGAAATCGACAACAATCTAGCGGCCAGCATCAAGCCGCTCGATATCGCGGGCTCGCTTGGCAAGGCAGCCCAAATTCGTGAGTCGAACGCCAAAGCGGATATTCTCCAGCAGTCGTATGGCGAGCGCGAGCGGGAGTACGATGAGAATGGCGGCCTGACCTCCGGCCAGCGGGCAACCATGTCCAAGACCCAGCAAGAGGCCATGGGTCCGATCGGCAACATCCTGGCGAATGACCAGAGCCCGCAGGCCCGCAAGCAGGCCATCAGCCTCGCCCGGCGATCCGGTATTCCAATGGACGACATGACGGCGGGCCACTTGATGAGCGCTCCGCCGGATCAGATCAAGCAGTATGGGGTGAATGCCCAGCGGCTCGGGCAGTCCTCTACGTCGAATGTCGAGCAGAACCCATCTGCTATTGCTCAGCGCACGCAGGCCCATTCGGGCGGCTCTGAACTGGGTACAATGTACGGGCCTCCTGGCGGGGCTCCGACGCCCGTGGGGAGTCCGAGCGCTGGCGGGGGCAGTCCTGCGCCCGGCGCAGCTCTGGCCGCTCCCACCGCCCCGCTGAGCCTCCAGGAACGCAAGCTGGAAGCCGCCGGCAATGCGGGCAAGCGGGTGGAGGAATTCACCCAGTATCGGCAAGAGAACGAGGGCGCCTCGGTTCAGAAGGTTGCCCTTCGCCAGCTCATGCAGGACGCCGAGAGGGTTCGCACTGGCGCGGGGGCGGACAAGGAGCAGGCGGCCCGCAAATGGCTGCTGGCGGCCGGTCAGCTCATTCCCGGCCTTCAGGGCGTGGCGGACAAGTATTCCGACCCCGTGGCGGCATTCGAGAGCATCAACAAGAACGCTGGCCTGATCGCCCGGACGGCCATCAAGCAGGTGGGCGGAACGGCCGCCTCGGAGCTTGATGCGATCTCCAAATCGCTTGTGGGTACGGAGACCTCGCAGAAGGGCATTATGGTGAACGCCTCACAGCTCGTCGGGCTGGAGACCTATAAGCAGGCCCGCTTCAATTCCGCCCAGCAGTACCAGGACGCGAACGGAACGCTGAAGGGCTTTGCCGCTGACTTCAACAAGAACGCTGGACCTGCGGCTTGGGTTTATATGTCTCTTCCTCCTGAAGAACGAGCCAAGGTCGGGGAGTCCATGAGAAAGACCCCTGAGGGGCAGCGGACGCTTGGATCAATCGCGAAGCAGTTGAAGTACATCCACGACAACAAGCTTGATGAGGGCGTTGAATAATGGGGTCGGCCGCCGACGCGCTCTCGGATCTGACTGGTGTTAAACCCGTCTCACGTCCGACGCAGGCGCAAAAGCTCGATATCACGCCCAAGGACACGGGCTCGGCTGCGAACGCGCTGCGGTCCATCTATGGGATTGAGCAGCCCACGACGTTTTCTGAGCGTTTTTCTCCCGCGGAAGACCGGCCATTGGAGCGGGTTGAGCCCAGCGCGAAGCCGCCGGTCAAGCCAGACGCTTTTGGACGTATCCTCTCGGACACGCTTAACACCTATGCCGGCGCCAATCAGCGCAGTTCGCCGCACGCCGAAGACTACAAGAAGGTTCTTTCGTCCGACGTATACGAGAACGACTCCGGCGACCTGACGTTCAAGGACGCGACTGGAAACTTCATCACTGCCGACAAGGACAAGCACGTTGTTTTGCTTGACCCCAAGGACGGCAAGATGAAGGTCTATGGCCGCTCGGATGCCACCAATGAGGGCGCTCTGGCGGGGGCAGGGCGCCTTGTTGGCCTCGGCATGGCAACAGGTGCCCCCGTTAGCCGCGCGATTGCCCCGACCGTTGCCGCTGGCGAGGAAGTCATTGGTGCTGCCGGACGACTGTCAAAGTCCGGCGCTCCAGTGGTCGTTCCGCGCGCGATCTCCAGCGACTCCCCCTTGACGCAGGAAGTTGGCGCGGTCGTCCGCAACATCCCGATTGCGAACGCTCCACTTACCAAGGCTGCGGAAACGACGATCTCGCAGTTGGGGGAGAAGTCGGCAGAGGTCGCGGGGAAATTCGGCTCTGCCTCGTCGGCGGACGCCGCAGGCAATACGGCCAAGGAGTCTATCCGCGATTGGGTGACGAAATCCAGCCGGGCCAACGAAAACAAGCTTTATGATCGAGTCGATACGCTGATCAACCCAAACACCAAGGGCTCGGTGAGCGCCACCAAAGGCATTGCAGATACCATCAACGCTGAACGTGGAGCTGCGGCTCTGGGCGATAGCGGAGCGGTCAAGCAAGTTCAGGCGGCGATCGATCGAGGCGGGTTGACGTATGATGGCGTCAAGAAGCTGCGCACCACCATCGGCGAGCAGCTTGATTCTGGTATCCTGCCGGACGGCACGTCTAAGGCCGAGCTGAAGCGCATTTACGGTGCGCTGACGCAAGACCTGAAGGCAACGGTCGAGGCTTCAGGAAGCAAATCAGCGTTGGATGCATTTAATCGCGCCAACAACTATTCGCGCTTGGCGAACGAGCGCCGCGAAAGCCTCGCTAAGATCATCGGATCTCATGGCGATGCCCCGGCTGAAGCCGTCTTTGACAAGCTCAAGACCATGGCAGGCAGTTCGTCTCGCGCCGATATTGGGAAGCTAGCACAAGCCCGCAAGGTAATGGGCGGTGATGACTGGAACGAAGTCGCATCTTCGGTTGTCGGTCGAATGGGCCGTGACGTGGAAGGCAACTTCAGCCCGCGCCGCTTTTTGACGGACTACGGCAAAATGTCGGACGCGGGCAAGAATCTCTTGTTTCGCTCGGGCGGTAAATCTCAGCTCGCGGAATCTCTTGATGACATCGCCAGGATATCAAGCCGCTTTAAGGATCTGGAAAAGTACGCGAACCCTAGCGGCACATCGCGTAGCGTGGTCGGGGCCATTGGCGCTCATCTGATGGGTGTCGAACCTCTGACCATGCTAAAAAGCGTCATCGGAGGAAGAATGCTCGCCTCCTACTTGGCGAACCCCGCAGGGGCATCCTCGATCGCTAAATGGTCGCGCGCCAATCTTTTACTCAATCAGGCGCCGTCTCCTGCCCGTCTGGCAGCATTCGAGACGGCGACACGGAATTTGATCTCCACTACCGGCGCGCAAGCGTCAGTCCCCGACTTCCTCAAGGCGCTTCAGTCTCCGGCGACAAGCCGCGCCGACGAGAAGGAAGTTCCACGGAAACCACGCGAATAAAATCACTACCACGCAATAAACGAGCAGGCCCCAGTGGGGGCCTTTTTCTTCGGGAGCCGTAATGGCCAATCGCTTCTACTCCCCTAATCAACAGTTCTCTGATGGGACGGGAGTTCCATATGCTGGCGGATCGCTTGCGTTCTATGCATCCGGCACCTCAACCCCTCTCGCGACATATTCAGATTCCGCCCTTACGATCGCCAACGCCAATCCTGTTGTGCTGGATTCCTCGGGCCGGGCCGGCAACATTTTCCTGCAAAATCTTGCCTATAAGGTAGTTCTCTCAGACGTAAACAGCAATATCATCTGGACCGATGATCCTGTCTATTCGTCAGACTATTCCGCCAGGGCAAAGTTTTTGTCGGGGGCGGGCAGCCCTAACGGGACCACGGCAGGAACGGCTGGGTCCGCTTCAATCGGCGCCGACAGCTATTGGGATACGACCAACAACATTCTTTATATCTGCACACAGACCGGCACGACCTCAACGGCTGTTTGGACTGCCATTAATGCGGGGGCTGCGGCGGCAGTTGTCACACAGCCTCAAGGATATCTGACGCTGACCAGCGGAACGCCGGTCATCTCTTCGGATGTGGTTAGCGCAACGACCTTATATTATACTCCCTTCGTCGGAAATTTGGTTCCGATCTACAATGGTTCGTCTTTTGTCCCAACGACTTTCTCTGAATTGACTTTGACGCTTACGAGCCAGACTGCAAACACCCTCTATGATGTTTTCGTGTTTAATAATTCTGGTGTTTTGACGTTGGCGGTCGGTCCAGCGTGGGCGAGTTCAGGCGCCGGCAGTTCATCGCGAGGCACGGGAGCTGGAACGACCCAGATCTCAAGACTTAATGGCTTGTGGGTCAATACCGTATCTATGTCAGCCAAGAACGGTTCTACCACATACACGATCCCAGCAAACCAAGGGACACTTCTTGGCACAATCTTGATTGATGCGGTTGCAGGCCAAGTGACTTGCCATCTATCTTGGGGCGTTCTGCGGCGATGGGCGGTTTCGAACGCCTACAATCGAGTGCCCATTCAAGTTCAATCTGGCGATGTCACGTCGTATACCTATACGACAGCAGCATGGCGGGCCAATCGCGGCGGCGGCGCTACTGTCATAACTCTTGTTAGTTGCCTGGCAGAAGAAGCCTTTGACATAACGACCAGTGGTTTTTCTGGCGGGACGACCAACAACAATCTGAGCATGGGCGGCGCTGTCGCCGTTGGGTTCAACTCCACATCGCCGGCAGGAAGAATTGGAGAATACATCCATACCAATTCCAGTGGCGGCACTATGGTCTTTAACGACATGGTGATCGGGCAATATATGGCGCCCCCATCTCTTGGTACTCAGACGATCAATGCCCTGGAAAACGGCCTCGGCGTCACCGGATCGCAATCGTGGACCGGCGGCGCATCTACTCAGACCCTGACTGCGAAGTGGCGCGGTTAATCTCATCTTGAGCTTTGGGCACTCTCAAATAGGAGGAAAGCCTTTGACCAAATTCAATGAACTTAGATTCCATGATGCGCCAACTGCATATGGCGGCAAGACAGGTCAGCAGAAGCGCTGCATACCTGACGGGCTCCTGTGATTGTATTGGTAACTTACCGATGGGCACTACGCGCAAGAAAAACGCGAATACCGTCGTGTGCAGCAGATAGATTGAGTACGATGCGTCGCCTAACAGTTCTATTGTTTTGCCCACCGGGCCACGCACCTTGAGATTGGCAAAGCCAACTATCAAGAAAAACCATACGACCGGGAATCCGGAACTAGCCGGTGTTATGTAGCTCACCACAATCCAGAAGATTAGCCCAGCCAGTACGAACGGGGTGGTTACACCAATATTTTTCAGTTGGTCGCGAGCCCAGAACGCGACGATTCCGGCCAAGAAGTCCGGATAGTGAGTAGCGTAGGCCGCCGCCCACCACGGCAGTACAACGAGGTGATTAGCTATAACTGCAATTAGCATAAATACGGCTAATCCCACTGTCCCGGCGATCGGAACAAACAAGGCGGCCAACAAATAGAACGCGATCTCGTGTTGGAGGCTCCAGCCTACATCGACAAGCGGGTAGTCCTGCGTCGGGAGAAGCGTGATCGACTGGAAGAGAAATTCTGGCGTATCGGTCACGCGCCATGGACGAATTTGCGGGATGCTTACCAGGGTGAAAAGTGCGAGCGCGAGAAACCACGGCGGATAAATGCGGAAGGCACGCTTGATCAGAAATGAAGTTCGATCAAAGCTGGAACTATTTGCCACGAGGCAAATCACAAAGCCGCTGATCGCGAAAAAGAAATTCACTCCATAGCCGCCGTAAGTCATCAGGAAGGGCAATGGATGCACGCCCTCCGGAGCGCGAAAATAGAGAAGAAGATTACCGGAGTGGAAGTAGGCGACAGAAAGAGCGGCAAGAGCTCTAGCGACTTGCAGCCCGGTTATCTTGTTTTCAGTCGGTGACACCGCGTTCCCAGCTCCCGCCCCACGCCGAGACCTATCACCACAACCCATAACCGAGTCAACCCATGGTAGCCGAAAGGTCTAGCCAATGATCCTGCTTACCCAATGAAAACGTCTCATAAAGCGGGCGCTGCTGGCGCTGGCGTCCTCGTGCTCGCCTGTAGCTTCATCCAGCCGTGGGAGGGGCTTTGGACGACCGCCAAGGTTGACACGATCGGGACCGGCCGCCCTGTGACGGTTTGCTACGGCGCCACTAAGTCAGAACTCCCGAATCTGAAGGCCGGCGAGAAGTTCACGCAGCAGGAGTGTAGCGACCTCCTGAAGAAAAGCCTTCCGAAATACTGGAACGGCATCGCTCCCTGCATTTACGTTGATCTTCCGGACAAGGCAAAAGCCGCGCTGATTTCCGCAGCCTATAACGCCGGCCCTGCCGCTGTCTGTAAATCTCCGATGGTCGCCAAGATGAACGCTGGCGATCTTGGCGGCGGCTGTAACGCTTTCGGCACCTGGTACGTGCGCGCCCAGGGTCGAGTCGTCAAGGGCTTGGTCAACCGCAGGGCTGGCGAAAAGCAACTCTGCCTCGAAGGCCTCAAGCAGACTCCGGCCAAGCCTAGCTTCCTCGAAAAGCTCAAGCTCATCTTCTTCTCTATTTTCAAAGGAAACTGACATCATGTTTGCAGTGATCGATATCGTTTGGTTCGTTGCTGGTGGTGCCGCTGTCTGGTTCGGCCGCGAGCCGATTACGCGCTGGTACAAGGGAGCCGAAGACTATGCCGGCGCCCTGAAGGATAAGGCCGAAGCCATCCTGAAGGCCGTCAAGTAAGATGTGGAGCTGGTTGGCTTCGTTCCTCGGCGGCCCCGTTATCAAGGGGCTAGTCGATGCCTATAAAGCCAAGCTTGAGGCCGGCAGCAATCAGGACACGCTCGCCGCCGATCTAGCCGGGAAAGACCTGGAGCTTCAGGCGAAAGAGCGTGAGCTAAACACCAAGCAAAACCAGGCTGACGAGGGGCGGTGGTGGACAGCCGCGCCACGCGCCGTCGTGTGTTGGTCGATGGCGCTTTACGTTTTCAAGATCGTGATTTGGGACACAGTTCTGCATCTTGGTTCAACGATCGCTCTTAAGGGCGTGATGGCTGAGGCCTTCAGCGCCGTCATCGTTTGTTGGTTCGGCGGTCGGACCATCGAAAAGGTAGCAAGAATCTGGAGGCCTCGATGAAGTTGCTAACCGCGGCGGCGGTCGCTCTGTTGCTCGGAGGCTGCGCAACGATGCAGCAGCCAAAACCATCAATCCCCAAGGCTGCGAAGGTCGTCAAGCACGTCGATCCTTGCCCGTGCAGCCCGACAGCAAATCAGGTGGTGCGCAAGCGCTGGTACGACGGCTTTAGGGTGCGGTGGTTGCACTGATGACAAACGGAGAAATCGTGACTGATACAGGCGCCGTTGCTGCCATAGTAAGCCCATGGTGGCTCCCGGCGCTTCACTCGGTCTCTGACGTTGCCGCCTTGGTTCTGCCGATCCTTGGCGTCTTCTGGCTGTGCTTGCAGATCGTGGCGAAGATCTATCAGGTCAAGCATCGCAAATGATGGATGACCTGAAGGACTTCCTGCGGGAGATGAAGAATCCCGCCATCCTCGTTGCGCTCGGAGCAATGATCGCTCTGCTCCTCATCCTGGCTAACGTGCGGTTCGTCATCGCCCGCGACGCCGGCCAGTGGCAGGAAAACGAGGTCAGCCAGTGGTACAAATCCCTGATGCAGCCCGACGTTCCCACGCTCTCATGCTGCGGAGAGGCTGACGCCTACTACTGCGATGATATCCACGTCAAAGGCGATAAGGCGTATTGTCGGATTACTGATAATCGTCCTGATGGTCCTCTCGGTCGTCCACATCGTGAGATCGGCGAGGAATACGAGATCCCGCCGAATAAACTGAAGTTCGATAAGGGCAACCCTACGGGACACAGCATCATTTTCCTGAGCACTGCCGGCTATACGTGGTGCTTCGTTCAAGCCGGAGGTGTTTGATTGCCAGCCGCTAAGCTCTCGGACGACGAGTTCTTGCGTATCATCAAGCAACACGGGATCACGGAGAAGTCGGCGAAGCTAATCGGGTCAACCGTCAGGAACGTAAACCATCGCAGGCGCCGCCTGGAAGCCAAGTACGACGAGCCAATCCACCCGCCCAGCCTGGCCTATCTGGAAGCCAAGTACCCTCATCGGCTCCAGCACGAAATCAAGAACGGCACGGTTCTTGTTGGATCTGACTTTCACATCTGGCCCGGCCAGGAATCGACGGCGCTCCGGGCATTCAAGAAGTTCGCAGACGACCTCAGACCGGCCATTGTCATCCTCAACGGTGACGTTCTCGACTTCCCGTCGATCGGCAGGCACGCCCCGATCATGTGGGAAAGTGCGCCAGAGCCATGGCAGGAGATCGAGGCGGCGCAAGACCACCTCCACGACATCGCGACCGCCAGCCGGCGCGCCCGCAAGGTCTGGACGCTTGGCAATCACGATGCCCGGTTCGAGGCTAATTTGGCGAACAACGCTCGCCAGTATCGCAACATCAAGGGCGTCCATCTCTCAGACCACTTCGGGCTCTGGGAGAAGGGGTGGTCCTGCGCCATCAACAGCCTCAACGAGAGGGGCCGGACTATGGTGAAGCACAAACCCAAGGGCGGCGGGATGAACGCTGCACGGGCTTCCGCGCTCAATAGCGGGGTGTCCTACGTGCACGGCCATCTGCACAGCCAGAAGATCAGCCCGATTACCGACTACAACGGCGATCGGTACGGGGTGGACGCGGGCTGTATTGCCGACCCGTCGTTCAAGCAGTTCATCAACTATACCGAAGACGCCGCCCTCGACTGGCGGTCTGGCTTCTGTGTGCTGACCTACCGCGACGGCCGGCTGATGGCGCCTGAGTTGGTGACGGTATGGGACGACAAGCACGTACAATTTCGGGGGGCGCTGCACCGTGTCTAAGAAGCCGGAGTATTACCAGGTCAGCCATGGCGAATGGATCGTGGTCCCCAAGCGGGGCTACAAGGAGCAATGCTGTGACTGCGGCTTAGTTCACCAGCTCAATTTCAAGGTTGATGAGAAGGGCCGTATCCACATCCAGACCTTCAGGGATCACCGCGCCACGGGCGGCGCTCGGACGAGGTTTAGAGAAGAATGATGAGCGCAGGATTAGTCGCACTTGTCGGCGGAATTTACGCATATATCGCTGCTGAGCAGTTTTATTTAGACAACCCTGCGATGGGAATATGCTATGCTGGCTATGCGTTTAGTAACGTCGGCTTATGGTGGTTTGTGAAATGAACGCCCCGGAGATCGCTACCAAGGCCGCTGAACTCGTCGGCGGGGATCGCGCCGAGTCCCACGGGGACATGCATTCCCACTTCGCGCACGTCGCAGCACTGTGGAGCGCCTATCTCAAGCTTGACCGCCAGCTTAGCGCTACTGATGTTCCGCACATGATGGCGCTGCTCAAGATCGCCCGCACACAGAGCGGCGGCGTCAACGTAGACGATTGGGTAGACGGAGCCGGCTATCTCGCCTGCGCTGGCGAAGTCGCCACCAAAGAATACCGCCGCTAACACTTCTCACAATTAGACCTGACCGGCCGGCTTCACCGCCGGCTTTTTCGTGCTTGGAGACATGAACACATGAGATTTGGAGCAATGGGCGCCAAGGGCGGATTTGGCTCCCTCGGTGGCCTTGGGTCAACGGGGGCCTCAGCGGGCATGCCGCCTGCGCCACCCGGCTACCACTGGGAATTCGTCACCTACAACGGAACACAGGTCACGTCGAACGGCGTGAACGTCGTCGCACTCGCGCCGAACTGAGGACATCATGAGCATCGATATCAAAGCGATCCCGGCAGCGTTTGCGGCCACCACTCCGATCACCCAGAACTTCCAGTGGTCTGGATCAAACACCACGGCAGCGCCAGCGGCGTCCACGGGGCTGTCTCAGCCGCCAGCGGACTCGACCGTAAACGTCACGGCCGGCTCTGGCGTCTCGAACCTGTTTGCGCAGGTGCAGGCCACACAGGATACCACGCTGGTCTCTGGTTGGACGACGGTCGCAAGCGTGAGCTTGACGGCGCCGGGCACGTCCTCCGTCGTCATCGGAATCCCGTATTACGGCTTGCGCGTGAACGTGGTTTCCTTGACCGGCGGCACCGCCTCGGCAACGCTGGTCGAAGGGCAGGCGCCTCTTACCGCCACCAGCGGCACGGTGCTGACGAGCCCGGCTCTGACCGGCGTTCCGCAGGCCAGCAGGAACATCGTCGCCAACTGGGGCTGCCCCGTCGTTCTCCCGTCGTCCGGCTCGATCGCCAATAACGGCGCGCTGACGCTGACGACCGCGCTCTACAAGACGTTTGCAAATTGCTGGATGTACTTCCCGGCCAACGCGATCGTGGCTGGCTCGGCCGCGGGCGTCTATTTCGTCCAGATGTCGAGCACCACGGCCGGGACGATCTTCAACAACGTGCTGACGACCGGCGCACCCTATATCCCGACCTCGCCTACCGCATTTGCCACGACGGGGCCGGGCGCTTATGCCCAACAGACCAGCAGCGCCTCGCTGGTGACGCTTCCGATCCTCGGCGGGTCCATGGGCGCGAACGGGGCAATCATCGTCGATTGCGGTTTCTCAATGATCAACAACGCCAACGCCAAGCAGAGCCAGATCACATTCGGCGGCTCGGCTGCGTTTACCTACAGTCCGGCAAGCCAGAACTGGTGGGGCGAGAAGCGCACGATCCAGAACAGCGGCGTCACCAATGCGCAGGAAATCATCGGGGCCTCGACCTCGAACTCCAGCGACATCGGTTCGTCCAGCGCCGCGCTGACACAGCTCGCGATCAACACGGCCAACACGCAGAACCTTGTCTTCACAGCCCAGATTGGAACGGCCACGGATTATGTTTCGCTAAGCCGGGCGACCGTCGAACTGATCTCGGCGGCGTGAGGAATCTGGAATGCCAAGCTATGGCGGCCTCGCGCGCTCCGACCGGAATATTCTTGTCAGTGCTGGATCTCCGGTCATCGTGCCAGCCGATTTCGTCGGGATGCATGCAAACGGGCTGGTGTGGGACACAACGATAGCGAACTTCCTCAACACGTCCGGCCATCCCTACCCGCCGACAGGCCCGTCACCCACTCCCTCGATCGGATACGGGGCCTTTCGTCTCCACGAGATCACCGCGCGGTGGGATTGGATCGAGACGGCTGCCGGCGTCTACAACTGGTCATACCTCGACCAGGCCATTACCCGCGAGAAAGCGCTGGGCCATACGGTCTCGTTCTGCCCGCACGACACGCCGCTATTCTATCTCTCGCCGGGCAATCCGCTGCGCAGCTCGGCGCACCCCAGCGCGGCCTATCCGGACAGTTCGTCTCCGAACGGGCTCACTGGCTGGGCCAACTTCATCACGGCCGTATTCACCCGCTACAACACGGCGGGCGGCGGGTGGGCTTCCCAGGTCAATGGCGGCGGCACGAACTGGAGTGCCTACGGCCGGGGCATTGACGAGCTGGAGTATTGGAACGAACCGGGATTCGTCAGCCCGCATCCGTACTACCAGAACGACGTCGGCTCGTTCGTCGATATGTGCAAGGCGGCGAGCGACGCCGTTCTTGCCGTCGATCCAACCGTCAAGCGGCTGTCCGCCGGCTTCGTCTCAACCGCGACCCTCAACACGTTCCTGCCAGCCACGGGGACGATCAACACGACCGTCGCCGGCAAGACGCTCTGCGACGTGATCTGCATCCATTATTACGGCATCGCGCCGCCGTGCCAGACGCTCGGCGTGTGGGGCACCGGCATCACCGCGGACATCCTCTCGGCCTTCAAGCAAGTCCGCAATTCGATGACCTCGAACAGCGTCGGCAATCTTCCGCTGATGTGCTCCGAGACGGGCCTTGACGGGAGCTATCCGACCTCCGAAACAACGATCTTCGCGTCAATGACCACGCAGCAGCGCTATCAGTGGCTCGGGCGGCTGATGCTGATTGCGGCTTGTCTCGGGTATCAGCGTTGGATGGTCTACGGCTGGGACTTGCCGTTCCTGAACTACCCGATGAACGATCTCAGCGGCGTCGCTGCCGCCATCAACGACGTGCATGTGAACGTGGCTGGCAAGACGATCAAGAAGGCCTATTATGAGGTCGGCGGTCCGGTGACGGTGGAGCTGACGAGCGGCAGCACGTTTACTATCTGACGCTCGCTCAGGGGCAACGAAAGTGAGGTTAGAAATGGAAATCACGGGACAGGTACTAGGTTAGCGCTAGTCTTTCGATGGTTGCCCAGCTGTGGGCTTGCCCCACCTGACGCGCTCGCTTGCCTTCCATCTATCGGAGCCAAGCGGCATCTCCGTGTCCGGCACTGGCTTGTCGGCCACATAGTCCCACACGTAATTGATCGCGTTACCGTCGTTTCCGACCACGCGCATGCCGCCAAATGCCTTGCAGATTCGTCTAAGGCCGCCCATCGCACTTTCCCTCTTCGCTTAGGATTTGGGTAGCGCTCGGCGAAGGATCGTGATGGCGAAATCCTTGTCGCGCGTTTTGAAGCCCTGCTCTCGGTCCTTTTCAAATGTCTTGGCGACGGTCTCGATTGCTGCTCGCAGCCGTTCGACCTCAGCCTCCAGCTCATCGCGTCGGCGACGCAGATCAGCCACCTCGTCTGGGTGACCGCCGCAGTAGTAGCAATTGCCGCTCATTGTCGCTCCCCTGTTTATGAACGGGCAGGCGCCCGCCAGCGCAGCTCTACCTCAAGCCCAAGCGCCTTCGTTATCTTATCCCCGGGCGCTTTCTGGCGGGTGATGACCTTGCTGATGTAGGCAGATGAGACCTTGTGTTTTCTGCCCCATGCTCGCTGACCGCCGGCTTGGTCGACTGCTGCTTGCAACAGCAGTATCACATCGTCGGTCCCGAGCAGTTCCTTGTTTCTCATGCTCATGTCCTATTTATCTGTCAGGCTGCCAGCCGGAGATATGGCATCAGGTCGATGACCTCGCCCCCTCCGCCTGGATCAGTAGGACGCCACCCATCGACCAACAGGGCCATGCAGGCCAGAGATTTTACAGCATATGGGTCTCCGCTGATTGCGCGGTGTTCTAGATCCTTGACGTGCGCCACGAAGGCGGCTTCTGTTTTGGCGTCCATCTGTCTCTCCTGCGGTGGCTGCTCAAGAGTGCTTGAGTGCTTGCTGTAGGTCGGCGAGGGCATCCCTTACCTTGACGATATCTTGGCAGGCTTTGCCCATCTCGTGAGGCGGGTTCGCAGTTTCGAGCCATGCGGCGGCGTTCACATATCCCTCGGCGCGCTGAAGGGCATCGAATACCTTTTCCATCAATTCCCGCGTCATCGGACACCCGGCGGTAGGTCTGGAGTCTTGTGTTTCGGCCATTTCCGCATCTTTGCACTTTGGTCTTCGGTCAGCCGGGCGATATCAGTTAACCCGGCTTGGCGGCATAGATGCGCGTAATAGGAGACCGCCGCCGCTGCGAACTTGTCCTGCCCGCGAAGCAGAAAGACTGGTTCATCTTCTGGGATTTCGCCGGCTGGGTCTTGGATGCGATCGTAATCCGCTCTGGCGTGCTTCATGTCATCCTCTCTGTCTTAACAACTGTTCGGTCACCAATCCCGGACTAGCCGGTGTGCTTGAACTTTTCCTTGTTGCGAAACTCGATCCGCGACTTCTGAACGCTCGCGATCTTCTCCGTGGCGCCGCGGCTGTATCGCTGCGTCTGCGAGATGTCGCTGTGGGTCGCGGCATGCTTGACGTGCTCGAGATCGGCGCCGGCCTCGGTCGCCTCGGTGATAGCTCCGGCGCGCGAGTCCATGTTTTTGATCCCCTTCGGCACCCCAACGTGATCGGCCACGAGCCGCCACTTCCGCCGATACTCGTTGGCACTCCAGGGCAGGCCGGTTACGTCGTTGATGATGATCGGGCCGCTGGTCGGGAACATTGACCGGGTGATCTCCTCAACCGGCAACTGGACTAAAACCGCGAGCTCAGCCATCACCATATCCGCGGCCGCCAAGTTCCATTGGATGAACTTCTGACGTTTGCTGGTCTTGTGGTTCAGTATCCAATTCTCGTCGATCTCATCCCATCGGATGCCGCGCAACCACTTCTGCCCGTTGTGCCGGACGTCGGTCTCGCCGGGCTCGGCTTCGGGGACCCATTCTCCCAGGCAGTCGCGCTGCCGGAACATGCACTCGAACTGGAAGGCCTGAGCCAAGGCGAGATAGTACCAGCCGAAGTGCTCGCGGGCGGCCTTACGGATTGCATCGACCTGGGACGCCACGAGCCGCTCGGTGCGTGGCGGGCTGTTCGCGAACCTCATCCGATGCAGGACCAGAGAGATTCGGTCGCATTCCTCATCCTCGAGCATGCTGGCGCCGAACCCGCACAAGGTCCTGATCTGGGCGATGAAGGCGTGCGCCATCGAGACCTTGCCGCCGTTCGCCCAGTCCATATACCACTCCGCCAGATCCCGGCGCTTGATGGCCTTGAGCTCCATATGGCCGTGCGCAGCCACTATCCGCTTAAGGATCGACGCGGAGTTCTTGCGGGTATTGTAGCGGAGCTGGTGATAGGTCGAGATGCGGTCGGTCTGGTAAGCCTCGACCAGACCGCCCAAGGTCATGCCGGGTGAGGGCGCCTCCGAAATTTCCTTTTTTGCATCAACGGTATCCATAGGCCCGCACCTCGCTGTAAGTGGTTGATTTGTAGTTGCCATTTGACAACTGCCTCCCCCACCAGCCTTCGCTCGCTTCGCGAGCTACGGCTCGGCAAGCCGGCACCGATGGTCATGGCGCGAAGTGAGCGAAGGCTGTCGCGCCGCAGCCCGGAGGGCGCAGGCGGACTGGGTAAGCGCGCAAGTCACCCCATCATCTCCCGCACCATCGGCACTACCTTCCGCCCATAGAGCTCGATGCTCTTCATCAGCTTGCCATGCGGCAGCGGGCCCGCCGAATACTTCAGCTGAAACCGCGAAATGCCGAGCGCCTTTGCCGTCTTGGCGATCTTGCGCGCGACCGTCTCGGGCGAGCCGACATAGAGCGAGCCGTGCTCGGCCTCGTTCACGAACTCGTCGCGGCCCATCGGTGGCCAGCCGCGTTCCCTGCCGATGCGGTCGCGCATCGCCTTGTAGTCGGGCCACAGCTCCTCGCGCGCCTGTTCGTCGGTCTCGGCGACATAGCCTGGCGAGTGCACGCCGATCGGCTGTGCCGGGCGGCCGAACTCCCTGAACGCGCGGTGATAGAGCTCGACGAAGGGCGCGAAGCGCGCGGGATCGCCGCCGATGATCGCGAGCATCAAGGGCAAGTCGTAATGCGCCGCGCGCACCACCGATTGCGGACTGCCGCCGACGCCGATCCAGGTCTTGAGCGTGCCGTTCTCGACCGGGGGATAGACCAGCTGCCCGTTCAGCGGCGGACGCAGCTTGCCTTCCCAGGTCACCGGCTTCTGCGACAGCAGTGCCGCGAACAGATCGAGCTTCTCCTCGAACAGCGCCTCGTAAGCCCGCAGGTCGAAACCGAACAGTGGAAAGGACTCGGTGAACGAGCCGCGGCCGAGGATCACCTCCGCACGTCCGTTCGAGAGCGCGTCCAGCGTGGCAAAGCGCTGGAAGACGCGGATTGGATCGTCCGAGCTCAGCACCGTCACGGCCGAGCCGAGATGGATGCGCCTGGTTCGCGACGCGATGGCGGCCAGCACGGTCTCAGGGGAGGAGATCGCGAAGTCGGCGCGGTGATGCTCGCCGAGGCCGATGAAGTCGAGGCCGAGCTCGTCGGCGAGCACCGCCTCGTCGACGACGTTGCGGATCACCTGTGCGTGCGGAAGCATCGCGCCGGAGGCGTCCCTGGTGACGTCGCCAAAGGTGTCCAGTCCGAATTCGAGCGTTGCGGTCATTGATGAGGTCTCTGCGGGCGCGGCTTTCGCGCCTGTCACTGGGGAGAGGATTGCTTTGGTTGGAGCTAAGCAGCAGGGACTGGCGCGCAATGCTGCTTCGAGAAACCCATTGTTTCCCTTTTTTCATGGTGTCCGGGGGCGCACCACCCGCGGCTTCAGTCGGACCTGGCGAACATCTCGACCAGCGTGTCGCGCAGCCAGCGCTGCGCCGGTACGGTGTCGTTGCGCTGGTGCCAGAACAGGCTGACGATGCGCGGCGGCGCCTTGAGCGGAAGCGTCATGGCGTGCAGGAACGGCGCGTGCCGGGATTGCGAGCGCAGATCGCTCGGCAGCACGGCGATCAGGTCGGACTGGCGCACGATTTCGTAGGCGGCGCTATAGTGATTGACGGTCGCGACCACGTTGCGCGACAGCCCTCGCGAGGCGAGGAAGAGGTCGTAGGACGGCAAGGTCTTGCCGGCGAGGCTCACATCGACATGCCCCGCGTTGAGGAAACTGCGCGTGCTCAGCCGCTTCATCGCCGCGAGCGGATGGCTGCGCCGCATGAAGCAGGCGTAGTCGACGGTCCACAGCGAGCGCGAGCGGATGGCGGCCGGCTGCTGCGCCTCGTTGACATAGACGCTGAGGACGCAATCAACGCGATTGTCCTCGAGCTGGTCGGCGATCTCCAAAATGGTGTTGGGAACGGTGTGGATTCGCGCCTTGGGCGCGACCTTGCCGAAATGGTTCAGCAGGTTTGGCATCACCAGCGAGGCGACGTAATCCGACATCGACAGGCTGAACTCGGTCTGAGCACGGTGCGGATCGAACACCTGCTCGTCGAGCGCGCCGCGGACGGTTTCGAGCGCTTCGCCGATCGGCTCCCACAGCACCACGGCGCGCTGGGTCGGACGGATGCCGGTGCCGGACCTGACGAACAGGGGATCGCCGAGCGCGTCCCGCAGGCGTGCGAGCGCATTGCTGACCGCCGGCTGCGTCATCAGAAGCGCGTTGGCGGCGCGCGTGACGCTGCCCTCGGTCATCAGGGCCTCGAACACTTTCAGCAGGTTGAGGTCGAGCGAGCGAAACGACAGAACATTCACCCCAGTGATGTACTAGATCATGATTATAAATTATGACGATAATATCTCCTTGTCTATGGTTCCCCCGGGAATGAGCGGAGTGCCGGCCCGCCAGACAGAGGGGGACTTTCATGTCGATGATCTCGGCGCGGATCGAGCGCCTTCCATTCGCACGCTTCCACAAGCATCTACTGCTGATGGGCGGGCTCGGCTACATGTTCGACGCGATGGACGCAGCCGTGCTGGCGTTCATCCTGCCGGTGCTGCGCACGACCTGGAATCTGTCGAGCGTCCAGATCGGCGTGCTCGGCAGCAGCACCTATATCGGCTTCCTGTTCGGCGCGCTGCTGGCGGGCACGCTGGGTGACCTGATCGGCCGTCGCGCGGTGATGATGTCGGCGCTGGCACTCTATTGCGTCGCATCCATCGTCAGCGCTGCGGTGAACGACTGGTCGTCCTTCTTCGCCGCCCGCGTCGTCGCGGGCATGGGCACCGGCGCGGAGAGCGCGATCATTGCGCCCTATCTGGCGGAATTCGTCGCACGGCGTTACCGCGGCAGCTTTACCGGCGCGCTGGCCGGATTCTTCTCCTTCGGTTTCGTCGCGGCGGCCTTGCTCGGCTATTTCATCGTGCCCGCCTCTGAGAACGGCTGGCGCATCGTTCTGGTGATCACCGCGGTGCCGGTCGTCATGCTGCTGTGGTGGCGCAGGGCGCTGCCGGAATCGCCGCGCTGGCTGGAAAGCCGGGGCCGGGAGAAGGAAGCCGCAGCCGTGCTGGACAGGATCGAGGCCGGATTTGCGAGCCAAGGCCATGTCCTGCCGCAACCGGTCGTCGAAATCACGGCGCCTGCCGTGACTGGTGGGACGCTGCTTGCCAATTTCGCCGCGCTCCTCGCCGGCCGCCAGGCGCGCATCACCATTATGACCTGGATCATGTGGCTTACGATCACGTTCAGCTACTATTCCTTCTTCGTCTGGATCCCCGGCCTTCTGGTCCAGAACGGCATGAGCATCACCAAGAGCTTCGCCTATTCGATCGCGATCTATTGCGCGCAAATTCCCGGCTATTTCAGCGCTGCGTACTTCAACGAGCGCATCGGCCGGCAGGCGACGATTGCCTCCTACATGGTGCTCGGCGGCGCCAGCGCGCTTGGACTTGCATTCGCGCAGAGCGATCAGCACATCATGGTCGCCGGAATCTTGCTGTCCTTCTTCATGAACGGCACCTATGCGGGGGTCTATGCCTATACCGCCGAGGTATTTCCGACGGCCGTCAGAACCACCGGCGCCGGGCTCGCCTCCGCGATCGGCCGCATCGGTGCGATCGTCTCGCCGATCCTGGTCGGCTATCTCTATCCCAATTTCGGCTTCGCCGGCGTGTTCGGCCTCACCACGAGCGTGCTGCTGTTAGGCGCGCTCACCGTGGTGCTGATGGGCGTGCCGACACGCGGCCGTTCGCTGGAAGAGATCGCGGCAGGCGAAGTCGCATGAGGGAGACGAAACACCGATCCGATCCGCTGCTCTGCGCGGTGGCGGCCGCGCAGGGCAGGGCGGATCAGCCGGATGCCCTGTACTCGGCGCTGGACGGCGCCCTGAAGTCGGCGATCGGGCACAAGCTGTTCACGATCCTGACCTATGACGACGACACGAGGGAAGCCGCGCGGGTGTATTCCAATCTGCCCGGACCTTACCCCGCGGGCGGCCGCAAACGCCTGGCGCCGGGGCCGTGGACCGAGGCCGTGCTCGACCGCGGCGAGGCCTATATCGGCCGCACCCGGGACGATCTGCGCGAGGTGTTCTCCGATCACGAGCTGATCGCTTCGCTCGGCTGCGAAAGCGTGCTCAACATGCCCGTGCGCTGGCGCGGGCGCACACTCGGCTCGCTCAATCTGCTCCATGAGGCAGGCTGGTACGTCGAGGACGATAGCGCCGCGTGTCTTCCATTCGCCCAGCTCGCCTTGCCCGCGCTGCTCATCCAGTCCTGATAAGACAGGAAGTCGTCATGTCCCGTGTGCTCTTCAAGAACGCCGCTCTGCTCGATCCGCTTCAGCCGGACCTCCTGGAGGGACATCACGTGCTGGTCGAGGACGGTCTGATCAAGGAGGTCTCCGATCGGCCGCTCCAAGTGGAAACCGACCGCACCGTCGATCTGAAGGGCAAGACGCTGATGCCCGGCCTGATCGACCTGCATGTGCATGCGATCGCCGTCGAACTCAATCTGGCGCAGCAGGTGCACATGCCGAACGTGCTGGTGACGCTGCGCTCAACGCTGCTGCTGCGCGGCATGCTGCGGCGGGGCTTCACCACCGTGCGCGACGCCGGCGGCGCCGGCCATGCGCTGAAGCAGGCGATCGAGACCGGTCTCACCGACGGTCCGCGGCTGTTCGTCTCGGGACGTGCGCTCAGCCAGACCGGCGGCCACGGCGACATGCGGGCCCGCTCGGATTATCTTGCCAGCGACGCACCGTGCCCCTGCTGCGTGCGTGTCGGCGCGCTGGCGCGCGTTGCCGATGGTGTCGACGGCGTGCGCAGGGCGGCGCGCGAGGAACTGCAGATGGGCGCCGACCAGATCAAGATCATGGCCTCCGGCGGCGTTGCTTCACCGACCGATCCGGTCGGCGCCTTCGGCTACTCCGAGGACGAGATCCGCGCCATCGTCGAAGAGGCGCGCGGGCGTCAGACCTATGTGCTCGCCCACGCTTACACCGCTGCCGCGATCGAACGGGCGGTGCGCTGCGGGGTGCGCACCATCGAGCACGGCAATTTGGTCGATGCTCCGACCGCGCAGCTGATGGCCGAGAAGGGCGCCTATGTGGTGCCGACGCTCGTCACCTACGAGGCGCTGGCTAACGAGGGTGCCCAATATGGCCTGCCGCCCGAAAGCGTTGCCAAGATCGCCGATGTCCGCGACGCGGGCCTGCGTTCGCTCACGATCTACCGCGACGCCGGCGTGAAGATGGGGTTCGGCAGCGACCTGCTCGGACCGTCGCAGCGTCTGCAGAGCGACGAGTTCCGCATCCGTGCCGAGATTCTCGGTCCCCGCGCCGTCATCGCCAGCGCGACATTGGTCGGCGCCGAGGTGCTCGGCATGGACGGCAAGCTCGGCCGCATCATGCCCGAAGCCATTGCGGACCTGCTCGTGGTCGATGGCAATCCGCTGCGCGACGTGGCCTGCCTACTCGGCCAGGGCGAGCACATCCCGATGGTGATGAAGGCAGGCAAGGTCCAGTTCGACCGGCTGGGGGCGCGCAACTAATCCTATTTCGAGATGCGCACGACCATCTTGCCAAGCGCCCCGCGCGTCTGCATCGTCCTGAACGCTTCCCGGAAATCATTCAGCGCGAAGATGCGACCGACCACAGGCTTCAGCTGCCCCTCGACCAACCAGGCCGTCAGCTCCGACATCAGGCGCTTCTGCACCTCGGGCTCGCGGATTGGAAGCTGCGCGAGGTCGACGCCGAGCAGGGCGCCGCCCTTCAGCAGTGGCAGGTTGAATGGCAATGCAGGGATCGCGCCGGCGGCAAAACCGACCACGAGATGACGGCCGCGCCAGGCGATGGAGCGAAAGGCCTGTACTGAGACTTCGCCGCCGACAGGGTCGAAGATCACGTCTGCGCCGCGTCCTGAGGTCAATTCCTTCAGCGTGTCGCGCCAGTTGGTCTGCGTGTAGTCCACCACAGCGTCGGCGCCGTGCTGTCGCGCGAACGCGCGCTTGTCTGGTGTCGATGCCGCTGCGATCACACGGGCGCCGAGCAGCCTGCCAATCTGGACGGCCGCGATTCCCGTGCCGCCCGCTGCGCCCAGCACCAGAAGCTGTTCGCCTGCGCCGAGCGACGCGCGCGCACTCAGCGCATAGAGGGCGGTCAGGTAATTGGCACGAAACGAAGCGGCGACCTCCGCCGCGACGCTGTCCGGCAGGGGATAGAGCGCTTCGGGGGTGACGACGATCTCTTCGGCAAGCGCGCCCGAGCGCGTCATCCCCATTACGCGCATCCCGGGTTGATAGCCGCCCGGTGCGCCGGGGGCTTCGTCCACGATGCCTGCGAATTCGGTTCCGGGAATGAAGGGCAGGGGATCCTTGGTCTGATAGCGCCCCTCCATCTTCAAACCGTCCACAAATCCGATTCCTGCAGCCTCTACCCGGACACGCAGCTGTCCGGGTCCGATGTGTGGAGACGGAACGTCCTTCAGGGCGATTTGATCGATCGGCGCGTATTGCTCGACGACGACGGCTTTCATGTCGGACCTCTGTTGTCCAGTTATGCTGACAGGTCTCGACACCAGCCTCTTGTGTCTTACCGCCACATTCCGCGCATGCGCGCCCCGATGTCGACCTTCGGCCCCTGCGCCGCCGTGCGGGCCGCGCTTGCCCCAGCCTTCGGCCAAGCGGTGCGTTCGAACAGATAGACCAGCGGCTCCGGGATGAAGCGGGTGCGCGAGGCGTAGACGTGGCGGTCGCCCTTGGCTTGCTGGCCGTGGGTGAAGAAGCGCTGCGGCACCACGAGGTGCAGGTCGTCCTTGGCGCGCGTCATCGCGACATAGAGCAGGCGGCGTTCCTCCTCAAGCTCGGCGCTGGTGCCGGCGCCGAGATCCGACGGCATGCAGCCGTCGACGACGTTGAGCACGAACACCGATTTCCACTCCTGGCCCTTGGCGGAGTGGATGGTGGAGAGGATCAGATAGTCCTCGTCGCGCAAGGGCGGCCCGGATTTGTCGCTGGTCGCATCCGGCGGATCGAGCGTGAGCTCGGTCAGGAATTTCTCGCGCGAGGCATAGCCGCTCGAGATCTGCTCGAGCTGCATCAGATCGGCGCGGCGGGTCTCGGAATCCTCGTGGAGGCGATCGAGATGCGGTTCGTACCAGAGCCGCACGCGTTCGAGATCGGCCGGCCATTCCGAATAGCGCAAATTTTCGATGGTGCGGACGAAGCCGGTCCAGTCCGCGCCGGTGCGCGGCGGCACCGGGAGCTGGCCGAGCGCGGCGAGCGGATCGGAGCTTTCCGCCATCTGATCGAGCACACGCTGCGCGGTCGCAGGTCCGATGCCCGGCAAGAGATGCAGGATGCGAAATCCCGCGACGCGGTCGCGCGGATTTTCGGTGAAGCGCAGCAGCGCGAGCACGTCCTTGACATGCGCGGCATCGAGAAATTTCAGCCCGCCGAACTTGACGAACGGGATGTTGCGGCGGGTCAGCTCGATCTCCAGCGGGCCCGAATGCGAGGAGGTCCGGAACAGCACTGCCTGGTGCTTCAGGAGCGCGCCTTGCTCGCGGTTGGCCAGGACTTCCTCGACGATGTAACGGGCCTGGTCGGTCTCATCGTGCACGGTGACGAGCTGCGGCTTTTGCGCGGAGCTGCGGTCGGTCCAGAGGTTTTTTGTGAAGCGCTCGCGCGCCAGGCCGATGACGCCGTTCGCCGCCGCCAGCACGGGTTGCGTCGAGCGGTAATTGCGGTCGAGCGTGATCATCTCGGCGCGGGGCGAGAAGCTCTGCGGAAAATCCAGAATGTTGCGGACCGTGGCGGCGCGGAACGAATAGATCGACTGCGCGTCGTCACCGACGACGGTGAGGCCGCGTCCGTCCGGCTTCAGCGCCAGCAGGACCGAGGATTGCAGGCGGTTGGTGTCCTGATATTCGTCGACCAAGACGTGATCGAAGCGGCCGCCGATTTCTTCCGCGATCAGCGCATCGCTCATCATCTGCGACCAGTAGAGCAGCAGGTCGTCGTAATCCAGCACGTGCTGGGCCTGCTTGGCCTCGACATAGGCCGCGAACAGGCCCTTCAGCTCGGCCGCCCAGCCTGCGCACCAGGGATAGTGCGCCCCCAACACCTTCTCGATCTCCATCTCGGCATTGACGCAGCGCGAGTAGATCGACAGGCAGGTGCCTTTGGCGGGAAAGCGGCACTCCGTCTTCGACAATCCGCGCTCGTGCCGGACCAGATTCATCAGGTCGGCGGAATCCTCGCGGTCGTGGATGGTGAAGGCAGGATCGACGCCGATCCGCTCGGCATATTCGCGCAGCAACCGTGCGCCGATGCCGTGGAACGTGCCGGCCCAGGTGAGCGCGTCGCGCATGATCGCGGCATTGTTCTCGCCGAGCACTTTTCGGGCGATGCGCTCGACCCGGCCGGCCATCTCGGCCGCGGCGCGGCGCGAGAACGTCATCAAGAGGATACGGCGCGGATCGCTGCCCGCGACGATCAAATGCGCGACGCGGTGGGCCAGCGTGTTGGTCTTGCCGGAGCCCGCACCGGCGATGACGAGCAGGGGCGCGCCCACGGTCGCACCATCGGCCACGCCATGCTCCACGGCGCGGCGTTGCTCCGCATTGAGCGTGTCCAGATATGTCGCCACGAATCGCCCCGGTGAAACAGCCAGCGTCGGCGATCCCGCTGCGAATCGCAATGCGTCTGGACGGGACCGATGTTAAGACCTAGGGACAAGACGGCCCAAGGTTCCATTCCGAAAAGCGCCACCCGGCATGACCGAGCTCAAATCCGACCAGTTCGAGATGCGACGGCTGGAATCGCTCAGCAACACCATCTTTGGCGTCGCCATGACGCTGCTCGCCTACGATCTGCCTAGGGCCGCGGTCTTCACCAGCGCGCCGGACTGGAACGATCTCGCCCGGGTCTATTCCGGCAAGCTCGCGGGTCTTGCGCTCAGCTTCATCATCGCCGGCGTGTTCTGGATCAGCCATCACCGGCGGCTGGCGCGCCAGCCCGTCGGCAGCCGCGGCGCGGTGATCCTCAATTTGTTCTTCCTGCTGTCGATTGTGCTGCTGCCGGTGACCAACGGCCTCTACACCAACTACGCCACGAGCAGTGCGGTCGCCGTGCTCTACGGCCTGCACCTGACTGCAATCGCCGGCCTCAATGCCTGGCTGTGGTGGAGGATCTTGGGCGGCTGGCGCCAGGAGATCATGGCCTCGTTGTTTCCGCTGCTGGTGTTCATCCCGGGCACGGTCGTTGCGGCGTTCGCGCCGCAAGTCGCGCCGTTCGTGTGGTTCATCGCCTTCGGCGGGCTGCTGATCCAGCGCTTCTATGTCGGGCCCACCGGGACGGACAATTAGGCCTGCCGTTCATTCGCCGGAGGGCGTCGCGCCGAACCCGTCGGCCGGTACGTAAAGCTTGACCGGGCGGATTTCGTAGACCGCTGAGGGATTGACCTGGCGCAGCGTTCGCGCCGCCGCGATCGCCTCCTCTTCCGTGTCGTACTCGACGAGGTGGAAGCCCAGAAGCTGCTCCTTGGTCTCGGCAAATGGGCCGTCCAGCACGACCCCCGCGCCGGGGCCGCGCAAGGTGCGGGCCTTTCGGGTCTCATCCAGGCGGGCGGCCGGGCCAAAATGGCCGCTTGCCCGGAGGGGAGCCTGAACCTCGATGACCTTTGCCACGACCGCGGCGTCCTTCTCGGGCGTCCAGGACAAGATCTCGTCTTCCACGTGATAGGCCAGGATGGCGTAAAGCATCGTCACCTCGTTGATTTTCGCTGCGCGCGTCCAAAGGACGTATCACCACCGTCGCAGCCGACAATGGGGCTGCGGAAAATATTGCGTCGCGGGGTGCGGCGACGAAACCTTCCCGAAACCAGATTGCGGCCGAAAGGTGTGAACGCCCCGCGAAATCGGCGCGACTGATTGCCACCAAGAGCACTTCGGAGGCGGCCATGTCGACCACCAAGATCATCTGCGACGCGCGTCGGACGGGAAAGTCGGAGCTTGCGGATCTGCACGACCAGAGCAGCCACCATCGCTATTACGGCAGCTCGGCCGAGAGCGGCGGCGAGCGCATCGTTGAAAGCCGGCGCGGCAAGCGCCCGCGCGCAATAAACGTTTGCGGCTTCTAGGCCCAATGCTTGCGAAACAGCCTGCGACCATGAACGTCGTGCAGATATCGATCGCCGCGATGCCGTTCCTGCTCTCGCTCGCGAGCAGGTCCGGCAAGGCGATGGCGCCAAGCCTGCTGGCGGGCATCTTCACCGTGCTTCTCGGCAGCGAGCCGCCGTGGGCGGCCATGGCCTGGTGCGTCGGGCTGTTGATCGCGGCGGTTGCGATGCGGGAGCGGACTCGCACGACCTAACCGCGTGTCACATCCCGCTCAGCACCTGCTTGATCAGGGTTTCCCGCAACCGGGCGATTTCGCCGCTCGCCTCCATCTGCTCGATCATCCTTCCGACCTTCGGCACGAGATCGCGATGCCGTTCATGCAGATGGTGGTAGATGCTGATGCGCTCGAGGGGTGGTGAGAGCGGGTGGATCCTGGCCTGGAGATTGAGTTTCCTCACCGCAGCCAACCCGCTGAAGAGGTCGGTGACCAGCACGTCGATGCGGTCGGCGTCGAGCATCTTGACCATGTTGTCGAGGCTTGTCGTCGCCGTGACCCGGGTCATGCCGCGCGTACCGGCTTCCGACGAGCCGACGCCGCGTACGATGCCGATGCTGTAGTCCCTAATTGAATTCCAGCCGGCGACGTCGAACTGCAGTTTCGTGGTGAAGACAGTAGGCTCGATGTAATTGATCGCAGGTGTCACCTGGATCAGCGTCGGATAGTCGCGAGAGAGCGTTCCAATCCGCTGGACCTCGCCGTCGACCTCGCCGGTGCTCGACAGCGCGAGCGCGCGCTTGCCGGGCACATCCTCGAATTCGAGCTTGATGTTCAGCCGGGCATAGACCGCGCGGAGCATCTCGCCGCCGACATATTGATCGGGGATATCGGCGATGCGCGCCAGCCTGATGACCTCTTGCGCCTGCGACGGGCCTGCCGCGAGCAGCAACAGGCAGACCACGACTATCCGCCTCATGACGCATCTCCCTGGCCATGCCTCTTGGGCGTGCCCTGCTACCATCGGATTCCGGTGCCGCGATCTACCGGAGATGGCGGCTGCGCCGGTCCGCAACGTTGAGAGCGCGTTCCCGCTGTATGGCGGCTCCGGACTTTCACCGATGTCATTCTAGCACGCGAGGTGGTAGTTTGCCTGGGAATCCTGCTGCTGGGCGCAAGATATGACCCCGTCGAGCTCAAGCCGCCCAAGGGCCAACAGGATCATCGGCCGACAAGATCGCCACGTGTATCGCGTGCTGAGGCAGCGCCTCAACCGTTCACCTGCTCGCGGCTGCGATCGGTAAGCTGAGCAGGTGCCGCCATTTTCGAGGACATGGTGCATGGGCGACGCAGGTGACGATGATATCAAGCGTGGCCGCGCCATTGCGCCGGCGGCTGCGAAGCAGGATTTGACCGGCATCGGCGCCCCGCTCGCGCCTCCGATGTTCGCGGCGCTCCTGTCGCGGATCTTCAACTGGTCGCGCAGCGGCGTCGGGCCTCGGCTGCTTGCCGCCGTGCTGCTGTTCTCATCGGTCGTGACGCTGACCCTGACCGCGCTCCAGCTCTATCTGGATTACAATCGTGAGGTCGGACTGATTGAGACGCGGCTCGACGAGATCGGCCGCAGCACTACGGGCAGCCTCGGAGAGAGCCTGTGGAATCTCGACCAGAACCAGCTCAAGCTCCAGCTCGATGGCATTCTGCGGCTGCCTGACATCCGTGCGGCGGAAGTCCGCGAGATCGCCGATCGGCCAAATCCGATCCGTGTCGAAGTCGGCGAGCGAAACACCCGTTCGATCATGACCCGGGAATTTCCGCTGACCACCGTGTTGCAGGGGACCTCGCGCGCCATCGGCACGCTCCGGGTCGAGGCGACGCTGACCGACGTCTATCAGCAATTGCTGAACAGGGCCCTCGTCATTCTGGCAAGCCAGGCGGCAAAGACGTTCCTCGTCTCGTTGTTCATCATCTACATGTTTCATCTGCTGGTGACCCGGCATCTCGTCGCCATCGCTGAATACGTCGGCAAGTACAGCCTCGGACGGCCGCCGCCGCCTCTGCGCCTGGAGCGCCGGTCGCCTGACGATGCCGACGAGCTGGACAAGGTCGTCGTTGCTTTCAACGCCATGTGCGCCAACCTCGAACATGCCTATGGCGAGCTGCGCGAGGCCAATGGGAATCTCGAGCGTGACCTGAAGATACGGCAGCGCGCCGAGGAGAACGCCCGCGCGAGCGAGCAGCGCTTCCGTGACTATGCCGAGACCGCATCCGACTGGTTCTGGGAGACCGGTCCGGATCACGTGTTCACCTATATTTCAGATCGGGCCGGTGCTTTCGGCATGGACCCCAAGGCGCTGATCGGCAGGCGCCGTTCAGACGCCGCCTTCGACCACGATGCCGAGCCGCAGAAATGGCGCAGTCACTGGGCCACGCTGGATCGCCACGAGCCGTTCCGGAAGTTCGAGTATCGCGGCCGCGATGCGGCTGGCCGCGCGCACCATTTCAGCGTTAACGGCCAGCCGGTGTTCAGCGCCGACGGACGCTTCATGGGGTATCGTGGTTCGGCTACTGATCTGACCGAGCAGCACGAGACGGAGGAGCGGCTTCGCCAGTCGCAGAAGATGGATGCGATTGGTCAGCTCACCGGTGGCGTCGCGCATGACTTCAACAACGTGCTCACTGTCATCACCGGCACCATCGAGATCATCCGGGAGGGACTGGCGGACAAGCCCGACCTCGCCGCGATCGCCCAGCTCATCGACGATGCGGCGGCGCGAGGCGCGGAGATCACCTCGCAGCTCTTGACCTTTGCGCGTCGCCAGCCGCTGGAACCGCGCGAGATCGACGTCAGCGGCCTCGTGCTCGAGACGGCGAAGCTGTTGAAGCCGATCCTGGGCGGAAACGTCGAAATCGTGACCCGCCTCGCGGACGACGCCTGGCCGGCGATGGCCGATCCGTCGCAGCTGTCGTCGGCGATCATCAATCTCGCCGTCAATGCGCGGGATGCGATGCCTGGCGGCGGCACGCTGACGCTCGAGACCGCGAACCGCGAATTCGATGGCGCGGATGGTGCCGGTGACGGCGACGCCACGCGCGGCGCCTTCATCATGGTCGCGGTGGCGGACACCGGCCATGGCATCCCCGCCGACATCCGCGACCGCGTGTTCGAGCCGTTCTTTACCACCAAAGGGGTCGGTCGCGGCGCCGGGCTCGGCCTTAGCATGGTCTACGGCTTCGCCAAGCAGAGCGGCGGCAGCGTTGCGATCGAGAGTGAGGAAGGCCGCGGCACCGTGATTCGGCTGTTTCTGCCGCGATCTGCGGGCGGAGCGCAGGCGAGGGCCGGGTCGCTGCAGGCGCCCGCGGCGGCACGCGGGCACGAGACGATTCTCGTCGTCGAGGACGATCCGCTGGTGCAGGGCTATGTCATCGCCCAGCTCGGCAGCCTTGGCTATCGCACCCTCGCAGCCGGCGACGGCGCAACCGCGCTTGCGCTGGTTCAGCAGGGCGCCCAATTCGATCTGCTGTTCACCGACATCATCATGCCCGGCGGCATGAACGGGCAGGAACTGGCCGAGGCCGTGCGCCGCCTCCGCCCGGGGATGAGGGTGCTCTATACGTCCGGCTATACCGACAACGCCCTCGACCACGACGATCATCTCGGTCCCGGCGTTGCGTTGCTGAGGAAGCCGTACCGGAAGGCGGACCTGTCATCGAGGATCCGCGAGGTGCTCGCCGGCGAGCCGCCCGCCTGAGCAGCCGGCGCGCGACGCCAACGAAAAAGGCGCGGCGGGGGAAGTCCCCCGTCGCGCCCGATTTCTTGCTCGCTGGTCCAGGGCTGAGAGCGCCCCGATGCCAAGCCTCTATTCAAGGCTTAGCGGGCGATCCCAGCGAGGTGACAGCGCTTGGTAAAAGACACTGGATCACCTCCTTTCGTTGGTTGCGGAAGATTTCAATATAGGCGGCAATTCCGCCATTGTTAAGGGGAGGCGGGTCCGGAGGAACCAGCGGCTGTTCGCAAGGCCGGGAAAGCGCTGGAAGCCCCATCTGGGCAGTTGATCTTGGGCAGTTGAGACCGCCGCCCGGCCGTGTTAGGGAGCCCCTGTCGCGGGTGTAGCTCAATGGTAGAGCAGCAGCCTTCCAAGCTGAATACGAGGGTTCGATTCCCTTCACCCGCTCCAATTATTTCAATAACTTAGCGCGTTAAGGCCTTTCCATTCTGACAAGCCGCGCATTCTCATTCTGACAAACGTTCACTTTCCTTTCGCTTGTTTTGCACGCCGCTTGATGCATTTCATTTGCGCATCTTGCTTTGCCTGATCGTCGTCGTGCAGATAGTGCGCCATAGCTGCCGTCGACGACCACTGACCCTTCTTCATTAGCTGCGTTTCCGTGAGCCCGGATGTGCCTTGCTTCGGTCGTGCCGCGGTGGCGGCCGAAAGAGGTAAAAGTTAGCTCGGGCCGTTAACCTGCAGCCAAGATAATCTTCTTCGTGATGCGTTGGACTTGAGTCAGCGTCTCGCCCTTGCCAAACCAGGGTAGACTGCTCCCATCACGTCGCAACATCAGACCTCCTGTCGGACGCAGCTCCTTGATCGCGTCGAGCTCTGCCATTAGCAGCGGGTAAAGTGCCTTCCCCTTGGCGTTGAATAGGGGGTCCCCAGATCCAGTGCTGGTCTTGTAGTTGATGACGTAGACGTGGCTCGGGGGGCGGTAGTGATCAGCCGTGGAACGAATGAAAATGTGGGCCTCGCGCTGAAGCAACTCCCAGCCGATCAGTGCACTGGTGGCAAGCGACGGATAACCCATTTCGATCGCTTTCGTCCGGAAAGCTGCAAGCTCCGCAAAGGTCGCGTGCGACGTTTCGCGCGAACTGGACTGCAGGCCCATCTTTTCGAAGGGATTTCGAGGCGGGAGCAAGCCCGGATGTGCTCGGGAAATGGCGTTCCATGCGCTACGTGCGGTCTTCATCGCGTGATTGACCGTCGTACGGCGTTCGATCTTTTCGCCTTTCACTTCTTTGAAGAGCAGTTTTTCGAAGAGCTGATCGACGAAAGCGGTGTCAATACTTGCGACCCGGCGCGTCCCCAGTCGTCGGCCATCTTGCAAGATGTACTCACCGATCATTTTGATGCCAGTCTCATGAACCCGGCACTGACCGGGGCTCAAAGGCTGAAGTCGCTTAGCTGTCTTCTGGGGACCACGTTTGACGGTAGAGATGAAACATCCAATCTACCGTGCCGATGACCACGCCAATGCCAATCGGATTTTGCGTCCTCGCCGCCCATGCGCCAGCTATCTGAAGCTCGACCTGAACAGCACATCCTGCAAGAACTCATCCTGCAGGATGCGGTGTACGTACTGCCCAGCAAGAGCTGTTAGCGGCAGACGTAGCTGCCGTTAACCAGAACGCGGACACAGGCGGTGCCCACCGCAGCCGCACCAACTGCCGCGCCGCCTACGACCGCACGCCTGGTGGTGCGCCGTGCAACGCCGGCCACTGACACGGGTGTCAAGGGGCGTCCGACCCGTGCTTCTGCCCGGCCTAGCGAGAGCGACAGGCCTTCGTCGGCCGACCAGTCGATTGAGCCGGACACTCCGAGGGCGATCACGGCACCTGCGAGTGATAATCTTGTGAGCATGCCACGCTTCATGATGGTCTCCGTCCTGTGAGAGTGAATTTGGATCGCTCCATGGTTCGCTGCTCGGACCATTGATCAAGGTCAAGGAATCGCAAGAAAACGGTGCAGCTGGTAAGCGCGGGCGACACGCGAAGACGCTTCCAGCAGAATGGGGGCGGGAGCGACAGCTTCTCCGACTCTTTACTTCTGCACGCAGAGCGGTCTCAGCGTCTCGTCGCTGCTGCGCGCTTTCGCGTATTCCATCAACGCCATCCGGGCTACCTCGCAACGCTCTGCGCTTGAAAACTCTTGTGTCGATATGACGGCGCCATTCGCGACGCCAAGCCAGCTGATGACGACCAGAACATAGGTCATGGTATCCTCCCCCTAGTCTCCTGAGCGCAGATTGGCGCACATACATGCACATACATGATGCCATCACCGCCCTTCACCAACGAGCCTGGGACGCATCCGGTGCAATTGCGCGCCGCATAGTCGGCCAGCCGCTATAGCCGTAACTCCACGATCCGCCGAAGTAATAGGCTCGCACCGCGTACCAGGGCAAACCGTCATTCGTGTAGTAGTGACCGCGATAATAAGGAGTGACGTACAATCGGGCGGCCGCTTGGGCGTTGTCGAGTCGCAGCGAGATCCCGCCTCGGTCGGTCAAGCCAATGAACAGCGTCGTGCCGCATACGAGCGCGGCGACGGCAACGGCAATCTTCCTTGCGCTTATCGACTTCATGGACGTTCTCAAAAAATGAACTTCAACGCCACAACAGGGCGGCGATTTGCGTTAGATCAAGGGAATCAAACAAATCGAATCTGCTTCTCCTTCGAATTCGCCGGATCAGTTCGGATCAAATAATGCGAATCTGGAGGATAGCGCTCCAGCCCGACAAGTGCGGCCCGCCATCGGAAAGCTCGCTGTCACGGTGGCAGCGCCGGCTCTCTCTGCACTGGAGCCAAGTATGCAATTGTGCGAGTGCTTTTCGCCAGAATGCTTCAGGCAGTCGGGGACGAGCTCGGAGACGGCATCGCGGTTCGGGATCTGCTCTTCATCATCTCTGCCGATCGGTTCGTAGGATCCTGTTGCGCAGCGACCAATTTGCTGAACGCACAGAAGAATCTGGCGACGATACCCTCGTCCGATCCGCGCTCATCACGAAGCGCCTCTGCCGCCATAAGCGACCAGCTTCTTGCCTCAGCCATCCAGACGGTGCGGTTTGCCGCATCCTCGCTTGCGAGCTGCCGACAAAGTGCTGCGCGCGAACTCAGCTCGAATTGACTCATCATCGTCCCTCCCTGCCAGAAGCTCGATGTACGCGGTGAGAACTCTGTGTTGCGTGCCACATCTCTGCAATTGACCTTCCGGTCATTGTACCAAGGGGCATGTCACAGCCACTGACCAAGCCGCGCGATACTACGCGAGGCGGTGTTGCGAAAATTCAGTTTGTTGATCTGGCTCAAGCGACGCCGCATTCGAACGCGGTGAACATTAGCCTGCTGCAGCGTGCGTGCGCTCACCAGTGAAGCGCCACCGATGCATCAGCAAGTGCTTCACCAGGGGCGCGCCGCGGCGGAAGCAACGGCGGCTCGATTTAGGCAGCCATGCCCATGCAGGTCGCATTTCTTCGCCAATCCTGCCGCCGTGGCCCGTTGCTTGCCAGACGAAGGTCTGCGGCGGCAATGGCGCCGACAATGCCCATCTCGCGATATCTGGTCTATGTCGGCGGTGCGTTGCTCGCGATGCTCTTCGTTGTGGACGCCCTGGTGCAGGATCGGCCTGCCATCCACGGTGGAGCTGCGCGCTCCGCGACCATCCGCATCCATTCCGATTGGAAATTGCCCGAGCGGGTCGTTCTCGACACTAGCCTGCCGACGATCGTCGCAACCGACATCGCCAAGGTCGAGCCTGGTGCCCTGCCGGGCGCCGACCTCTCACAGATGCGCGCTCGCGAGGCCTTCGCTCAGCTAGGAGCAGCCGATGCCGAACGACCGCCGGCGCGTCCGTCGACAAAAGCTGATGTGAAGCCGCAGCGTCAAAACAAAAGTGCGAGGAGGCACATCGAAAGAAATATCCGGCTCGTCGCGCGGCCGCCGCAGTACGGCTGGTTTGGCAACCAGGTTTGGTGAGCATCTTCGGAGGGGGGGCCCGCCATCGACACTATCAACGAGTGCACGTCGAGGCATTGCCCAATCAAACGTCCTTTAAGATCGGGAGTAACTGGCATGAGTGAAACGTCAAGGTCTGACGGCATCGATCGTCGCGGGGCTCTTTCATTGCCCGGATGGGCAGCTGTATTCGGATTGGCGGCATCCGGCACCGTGCTGTTAGGAACAGAAGTGTCGGCGCAGACGATCGGCATGGAGCGACGCCAGGAGAGGCGGGGAGCCCGCCACGAACGGCGTCAGGAACGGCGCACGGGCCGGACTGAACGCCGCCAGGAAAGGCGTACAGGGCGCACGGAGCGCCGTGAAGAGCGGCGCAACTAGGACGTCAACATGCTCTCACCGATCATCGTTGGCCGGCAGATGTCTGCTTGATCGCGATCCGGAAGCTGGTGGATGCCGCAGACCTGGTACGTCACATTCGAGGTGCACAAGCGTGGGACCTTGCCGAAGCGGCGAAGTCTACGGGAGACACGCACATTCGAGGGCGAAGCCGAGGCGCGGGCTTTCGCGCGAGAGAAATTCAATGAGGGATTGATCGTGTTTGCAGGCACGCTCAATCCCTTTTTGCCACGACGGCTGATTCCCTCGAGCGACATTCCGTCCTGGATAGAGCAAGACCGAGGCGACGAGGTTGGCGGCCACGATGACAAGCGCGACCCGGAGAAATAGGCAGCATGTCTTGGTGCTTCATGCCGATGTCGCGTTCGAAATGTCTTGAGTGTTGCCATTATGGCACGTGGAGTTTGTGCCCTCGCCCGTAGAGTTTCAGCTGGAAGTTGGGGGATGATCGCAGTGCAACAAGTCGCCGTTCGAGCAACCAAAAAGCGGCCGGCAAGGAGAGAGCATGATGAAAAGACTTCTGCTGACAACCATTGGCGTGGTGACGCTGGCCATGGGACCCGCCATGGCTGCCGATATGGCCGTGAAGGCGCCGCCCCCGGCACCGATTATTCCGATCTACAATTGGACGGGGCTCTACATCGGCGGCAATGGTGGCTGGGCGCAGAACCACAACTGTGTCGATTTCCTTGACGCGGCCGGCGTCGCCGTCGCTTCCGGCTGCCGCGATCGTTCCGGTGGTGTTATCGGTGGCCAGCTTGGTTATCGCTGGCAGGCCAGCCAGTGGGTGTTTGGTTTGGAAGCTCAGGGCGATTGGGCGGATTTGAGCAATCAGCGCGTCAGCCTGTTCGATCCAACGCTCTCCACGCGCGCCAAAACGAGCGCTATCGGCCTCTTCACCGGCCAGATTGGCTACGCCTGGAATGCGTCACTGCTCTACGTGAAGGGCGGCGCTGCGGTGACAGACAATCGCCTCAGCGTACTTGATACTGCGACCGGCGCCGAGCTCGCGGCGCAAAGCGCAACCCGCTGGGGTGGTGTTATCGGTGTCGGATTCGAGTATGGCTTCACGCCGAACTGGTCGGTGGGTCTCGAATACGACCATCTGTTCATGGGGCACCGGAAAAATTCGTTTACGGTCGCTGATCCGCGACTTGCTGCTTTCGTGAACGATCGGATCACCCAGGACGTGGATATGCTCACCGTGCGCTTCAACTACCGGTTTGGCTGGGGCAGCAATCCGGTCGTCGCGAGGTATTGAACTCTCCCGATCTGATGTCTTCAGGGGGCCGGCAGCAACGCCGGCCCTCTTTTTTTGCGCTTTGTCGCGTCCTATCCTCAGCGCCTGGCCACGCGATCGACCGGACCGCCGGGATTGGTCGGGGTGCCGGGCCGCACTGCTTCTCGTGCGGCAGCGCGCGCGACGGGACGCACCCAGGACGACGCCCGGTCTTGCAACGCAATGCGCGGGATAGTCCAACGTATTGGCAGTATGCGACGGCGTTGGCGCTCCCAGAACTCGTGAAGACGAACCCGACCGTCATCAATGCAACTGCTAATGCGATGGATGGCTTCATTTTTGGCCTCCTGTTTTTGGAGCCGTAGTGGAAGCCTGCGCGTTGCGGACGTTACCGGCACAACGGTTCGTCTGCCGCGAGGATCGTCCGATGCGGCTCTCGCGCCATACCATGTCGGTCGCTCAAAACTGTTCGTGCTGGAGCGGCTGGATTCCGTCGAGCAGCTGGATGCCGGCCGAGTTGCTCGGGCGATCGAGTACACTCGGTTTCCTTACACGATGTCTTCCAGGATTGCTGTTGCGGGCGGCCGATCTCATCGGTCAGCTCGGCGATCCCAACTACCTGAAGAAGTCCAACGCGCTGTTCTACGAATTCGAAGAGATCGGCCTCAACAAGACCTTGGGCTACGCGGCAGCGGACATCGTTTACAAATATCCGCCATTCTATTGGAGTAACGTAGCTCCCCAGATCCAGCCGGCGATACGTCATCTCAACGTGACGTCCCGAGGCCGGCAATGGATAACAAGTCTCTACGGCAACGTAGTTCGGGCCGAGCGCGAGCTGACTCTGTCTGGACCTCAGCCCTAGAAGAGGCTCGACGCTTGATCTGGATCAAGCGTGCGGCGTGAGAGCAGGGGTTAGTTCGCCTCAGCATGCGCGGCATGGCTGAAGGCGCGTCCGTGAAAACACTCCGTCAGATATTCTCCGGAGACGAGATCATCCAGCTTCTGATCCGACTCGGATTGCTGGGGCTGCTGCTCGTCTGGGCGCTCCTGCTGGTCCGTCCATTCATCCCCATTTTGGCCTGGAGTGTCGTGCTTGCTGCCGCGCTGAACCCGGCTTTTCGGCGCCTCAGCGACATTCTCGGCGGACGGCCGAAGCTTGCGGCGACAATCCTCACGCTCGTCAACCTGGCTGTGGTGATCGGACCGGCGACCTGGCTGGGCATGGGCGCGGTCGACGGGATCACCGATCTTGCCGCCCAGGTGACGGCCGGTGAATTGCATGTGCCTTCGCCGCCGCAGTCGCTCAAGGAGTGGCCAGTCATCGGGCCTCAGCTCTTCGATCTCTGGGATCAGGCGACGACCAACCTCCGGTCGCTCTTGCGCGCGGTCGTGCCCTATTTGAAGCCATTCGCGACCACCTTGCTTGGGTTTGCCGGCAATGCCGGTGTGGGAACGGTCAAGTTTCTGCTGTCGGTGGCGGTGGCCGGCGTGCTGTTTCCGTATGGACCTCAGCTCGTGGCCGCAGGGCGCAGCTTTCTGTCCCGCATCGTGCCGGACCAAAGCGAGCATTTTCTGGACCTGGCAGGAGCCACGATCCGTGCGGTGGCTCAAGGCGTGATCGGCGTTGCCATCATCCAAGCCTTGCTGGCGGGAATAGGTTTCAAGCTCGCCGGCATCGCCAGCGCGGGCCTTCTTGCTTTCGTGGTGCTGTTGCTGTCGATCGTGCAGATCGGCGGGACCATCGTCATCCTGCCGGTCATCATCTGGATATGGACCGACAAGGAATTCCCGATCGCGCTCCTACTGACGGTGTTTCTCGTGATCGTGTCGGTGCTCGACAATATCCTGAAGCCGCTCGTCATGGGGCGCGGCCTGACCACGCCAGCGCTGGTCATCCTGATCGGGGTGATCGGCGGAACTCTCTTCCACGGAATCATCGGCCTCTTCATCGGACCGATCATTCTGTCTGTCGTCTGGGAGTTGACAGTCGCCTGGATCCGCGCTGAACGGGCTGCGCCCGCACAGCTGGCAATCGAGCGTTGACCTCCATGAGCTCGATGGAAGCTCTCGGGTGAAGATACGACGACCGGTCGGAGATGGTGGTGGAAATGCCTGGATGGCCAGCTGACGTTGCTCGGACCGTCAGAGTCGATGCCGGGCGTCGGCATGCCGCAACATTTGCCGTGTGAGTGCGATGGACACCATCCTTGTCATCAATGCCGGCTCCTCTGATCTCCGATTCCAGATCTACTCTGTCGAAGGAGAAGGCAGGCTACGGCAATGGCTCAAGGGGCAGATGGACGGCATCGGGCGCTGTCCGCGCTTGCGGGCGAGCAAGGCTGGCGGTGGTCCGCTCGCCAATCGCGCTTATCCAGTCGAAACAGTGCCAGATGTTGCGGCTGCGATGGACATCACCAGCACCTGGTTGCGGGACGAGCTTCATATAAATCCGATTGCAGTCGGGCATCGCGTCGTTCGCGGCGGTCCAGAGCATGACCGCCCCGTCTTAATCGATCATGAAGTCATGGCCTGCCTGGAGCGGTTGACCAGGTCCGCACTTTTTGATCTGCCGCACAACTTGGCGCCAATCCGTTCCATCCAGGCGAATTTCCCGGCAATCCCGCAAGTCGCCTGCTTTGATGCCGCATTTCCCCGAACGCATGCCGCAGTCGCCGACCATTCTGCGGTTTCTCCGGCGAGCCGCATTCCGGTCCATGTCATCCCCTCCGACGAGGATCTTATGATCGCCAGGCACACGCTGGCACTGCTGATGAAGGGTAGCCCGAGAACGCCAAGCTGAGCGTCATGACCGGGCCCCTTGGTGGCCGGGGTGCGGGCAATGAGCGTACACGCCCGCGCCACGTTGATCTGCATCAAACGCCCGCATCATACCGCGGGCCGGATGGCAGCGCTGACCAACCAAACCCCGGCAGCGTCGGAGGGAGCTCGCGATGGCCGTCCAATTTCTGCTCGGCACTTTCATTAGCGTGATCAACATCATGATTCACGCGCTGGTGACCGTTGCAGCGATCGACATCGCCCGCAGCGCGGGATTGAAGCATACAATGCGGCCCCGATCTCACATGATGGCGATGATGGTCACGATAGCTGTCATTTTGATGGTTGCACACACGGTCGAGGTTCTTGTCTGGGCGCTGGCTTACGCTCTGGTTGGTGCCGCGCCCGAGGGGAGCGAGTTGCTGTAGTTCACCTTCGTGAACTACACCACGCTGGGCTACGGCGATGTCACGCCAGTGCAGGGATGGCGGCTGACGGGGCCGATGACTGCCATGAACGGCATTCTGATGTTCGGCTGGTCGACCGCAGTCCTGTTCGAGGTGTTACGCAAGACCCTTGAACATCTCTCGGCAATCGCGGCGCCCGGCTTCAATTCTGGAGATCATCAAGAGCTGCGAGCTGATGCCGGTCCAGGAGCATGATCTGCCGCTGGGTGTTGCCGATGAAGCCGAGGATGCCGAGGTCGTGAAGGCGGGACAGGGCGCGGGACACGGTCTCCAGGGTCAATCCGAGGTAGTCCGCGATGTCGCGCCGGGACATTGGCAGGGCCAGAATTCCTGCGGCCGTTAGCCGCGTATCCATCTCGAGCAGGAAGGCCGCCACCCGCTCCAGCGAGGTCTTGCGGCCGAGCAGCAGCATGTGATCTTCCGCATGCTGAAGGTTGTTGGTGGTCATGCTGAGCAGGTTCCGGGCAACCATGGCATCGCCTTCTGCGACGAGTTCGAGGCTCTGCCGTTTAACCAGGCGTACGGTCGTGTCGACGATCGCTTCCGTTGTGAATCTATGCTCGCTGCCGTTTTCGAGCCCGAAGATGTCGCCAACCAGGTGGAAGGCGCCGATCTGGCGACGCCCGTCTGACAGGAGCTTGTAGCTTCGCACGGCGCCTGATTTGACCTGATAGACGTATTCGGCCGGCTCTTTCTCGCCGTAGATTTCGGTGCCTTTTTTATAGGTAAATTCGTTTAAACTGATGATCGGATTTGAACTGGTATTCAGGCCAAGCTCGCGGAGTGAATGATGCCGCGAGGAAGCGTCGGCAGCGTTGCGAACCAGCATGGCCAACTCCCGAACTGGTGCTGACGCGATAGCCGCGAGCAGCTTATTTCCATCACCGGGAATACGGAGCCGCCGATACATCACCCTTCCCGCAAAGGTTGTTTACGCCAAAAGCCGGCTTTGCAACCATTGTCTGTAGGTGCATTGTACCAAAGTACAGGGACGGCGATGGTGCGCTGGATGAGAAACCTGTCAGAACATCTGTCGGATTGCGCGGCGTAGGCTTACGTCGCGCATTCCGCCTGAAGTCGTGCCACTGCGGGCGGGCTGCTTTCATTGATGTTGACCTCGGGGTGCGAGGCGTCTTGAATTGCTTCTAAGGCTTGCGCGAGCGGTGGGCGTTCTGCTTGCAAGAACAGGTCGGGAGGAAAACATTGCCTGGCTTCGTCTATGTGGTCGACGACGACCCATCGTTTCGCACCGCCATCCAGCGTCGGCTCAAGCTTGCCGGCTATGAGGTTGTGACCTACGCGTCGGCGCAACAATTGCTCGAGGATCCCCCGGGCTCCGAACATCCGGGCTGCATCCTGCTCGACGTGCAGATTCCGGGCCTGAGCGGCCCTGAGTTGCAAGCGTGCCTCGCCCAACGACCTTCGCCGTTGCCGATCGTATTCCTGACAGGGCATGCTGATACCGCAACGACTGTTCGCGCGATCAAGGCCGGAGCGGAAGACTTTCTGACCAAACCAGTATCTTCGGAACAGTTGATCGACGCGATCGAGCGCGCACTGGTTCGACAAGAGGTGGTGCGCGACCAACAGGGCAAGCTGGATTCGTTTCGTGCTCGTTTGACGTCTCTGACGCGACGCGAGCGACAGGTCTTCGACCTCATCGTGCGCGGGAAGATCAATAAGCAAATCGCTTACGAGCTTGGAACCACCGAGCGCACCGTAAAGGCCCATCGGCACCAGGTGATGACAAAGATGCAGGTGCCGTCCTTGGCCGAGCTGGTCTCCGTTGCCGAGCGGCTCGGACTTCTGAGCTCGCAGCCGGCGTGAACCGTCGGACTGTTTGCGGTAGGTGACGTCAATCTCGCGATCAGACCTGTACGATAGGACAATACGAAATATTGTTGACAGATTCTGGCAACGACTGCCTAGTTGGCCGTTGGATTTGCGCAGGAACATTTGCGGCGCCTCGCCGTTGTGAGGCGGGTGCAGAGTGTTTGATGAGAAAGCTCACCCATTGTTTGCACGCAGGTCAATATACGTTGTGGATGACGATTCATCGATGCGGCGAAGCATGGAGCGGTTGCTGCGGAACCACGGCTTTACCGCGGTTGTTTTCGAGTCCGCCGGTGCATTGCTTAGTCATGGCCACCTCGAAGACGCGTGCTGCCTCGTGCTGGACGTCAATCTGAACGGCGAGTCGGGTATCGCCCTGCGGCGCAAGCTGGCAAGTGACGGCGCTAAGGTGCCTGTCGTCTACATCACGGGCAACGACAGCCAGGCAAATCAGGCGGCCGCGATCGATTCCGGCTGTGCGGCCTATTTGAGCAAGCCCTTCGCGGCCAGCGAGCTGATCGCAACGGTTGAACGCGCCTGCGCCAAGAGCGCTTGAGTTGTTCTCACCTGCTCACTCCTCGATGTCCTGCTCCAGGATCTGTGCAGGAGCGCCTTTGTGAGCCGGGCCGAACTGTGCCAGCGGCAATGACGTCGTCAGAGACAGAAGGTTGGAGTCGGTGACCTCAAGGACGAGAGCCGTGCCGGCATCCATGTCGTTGATGAACTTGGGATCGGCTGCGTCGGCGGCAATGCAGGTATTGCTCAGGCACCAGGTGTAAGGCAATGACTGGACGTTGGCCCCGTCGATCGTCAGCTTGACCGGCTTCTGCAGATACATGCCGACGGGAACGAACACTTGTAGGCGCGCAATGGGGTCGCCGTCACGCTCGATGAGGTCCACGCGGATTGCCATCTGACCCGTAGCAAACCGCCCCGTGATCGAGGTTCGGCACAGCATCGGCGTTCCTGCAGGCCGTACGCAAAGCTTCGTCCAGCCGCCATAGGTGATGTCGTTGGCTTCGCGCTGCCCGCGAGGTGCGATTTCGGCGGACTTTACCTCTGGGGTCGGCTTTGGTGCGGCTATATTCTGCGCTGAAGCTGGTCGGGCAACAGCCGCCGCGAACAATATCGACACGCAGACGAGCGCACGCCCGGACAAAAGCACTGAAGTTGCGTCGATCATGTTCTGCCTCCAGGCGCCAGCTCTGCGGCTATTTCTGCGCGTCAAGGAATCGTTCGACGAGCGGTGCCCACATCGGAATCGTGCCGGGCGAGCCGATGAGGAAATGTCCTTCGCTGACGGGCCGAACCACATAGGCGAACATAGGTAGCGGCAGTGGCAAGGCCCAGACCTCTTCCTGGATACGAACATTGTGGTCGGCGCGTCCCGGGGCTAGAAAGCAGGCCAGGATGCTCAATGCCGCGGCGAAGTAGGTCACTGTCGAAGCATGCCGCAGGTTCATGCGCGCCTCCTTCAACCGGCGAAAGTGCTGGCCACGATGATCGGTCCAAGCACGGTGAGCACAACATTGCCGACAGCGTAAGGTACGGCGACCCCGAGCACGGGGGTTTGGCTTTCTGCTACTTCGCAGGCGCCGGTCACGGCGGCGTCGACCGTCATGGCGCCGGCCAGCGCTCCGCAAATGATGACCGGGTTCATGCGGAGTACGCGATGGGCAAACAGGGTGGTCACGATCAGCGGCACCAGCGTGACGACTAGGCCCATGCCGACCAGCAACATGCCATGCGACTGGATTGCGACCCAGGCCGCGTGGCCGTTCCCGAGCCCGATCGCAGCGATGAAGCCACCAAGGCCGAGATCGCTCAGCGTCTGCTGCGCTGCGGGGGGCATTGCACCCATCGTTGGCCGCCGAGAGCGCAGCCAGCCGCAGAAAAGCCCTGCAATCAGGGCGCCGCCGCCACCTCCCAACGTCAGGGGCACAGACCCGATCTTGACGCTCACGAGACCGGCAATCAGACCTATGGCAATGCCTGCGGCAAGGATGCGATGTCGGTACGATCTTCGGAGCTCAGGATCTGTCCAACCTGCGAGGCGGCGCGCTCGATGTTGCGGGTGCTGCCGACAAGCGTCATGACGTCACCGACATAGACGCGGGTGTCCGCGCTCAAGGGGACTTCGCGTCCCATCCGCGTCAAGGTGCGCAGGAACACGCCGCGCGCGGCGTCGCCGACGCGGTCGGCCACGTCCTTGACGGAGCGGCCGTGGAGCTTGCGATTGTCGACGAGGACGTCGACCATATTGCCTGGAAGAGCCTTCAGGATCTCGTCGGCGTCGATTTCGGTGCCAACAATCGGCTTTGCGGCGACAATGGCCGCCGTGCGACCCGCGATGACGATGTCGTCGGCCGCTTCAAGAACCGTGTCGCGATGCGGCTCGACGTCAGCTCCCCCGCGCACGATCCGCTCGATTACGCTGCGGCTGCCGATCTCGTCTTCGAGCGCGCCGACCGTGCGTCCCGCCGCTGCCGACACCCGGTACGCGCGCGCCTGGAATTTTCGATAATGCAGATTTTCGGTCTGCGGCGGGTTTCCTCCCGACAGCTCCGCTTCCAGCTTCGCAGCCTCCGCCTTCAAATCGATCCGCATCAATTCGGCGGTCGCGGCGCTCTTGAATGGCGGCTGCTTCTCTCATGCACGTAAGTCAGGGAAGCGGCCGCAACTCAGGCCATGTTCGGGTGCCAACCGCGTTCCGCGAGGCATCGTCGAAAGCGGATCACGGCACCCATATCGAGGGAGGACATGCCATGCTTCGTTATCTTCTGGCTCTTGTTGCGGCCGTCGTTCTTCTCACGGCCACGCTCATTCCCGATGATGCCTATGCCCGCCGCGGAGGTGGCGGTGGTGGTGGCTATCGCGGAGGTGGAGGGGGCATGCGCGCCGGAGGTTTCCATGGCGGCGCCGTTCACGCCGGGCGGATCCATGGCGGAGGCGGACGCCATTACGTAGGAGGTCCGCGGCCAAGCCATCCGATCGCCGGTCGTCCGGGTCGCCCCGGTTACCCCGTTGCGGGCCGTCCGGGCCGTCCCGTCGCCGGTTATCCCGGAGGCTATCCGCGATATGGTTATCGAGGCGCGGCTTACGGTGCTGCTGCCGTCGGTGCGGCCGCCGCGGGCGCCTACGGATACTACAACAACAACTACAACAACGGTTGCTATCAGGACACGTACGGCAATTGGGTCTGCCCCAACCAGTATCCGTATTGAGGAGGGAATGCGCTGCTGACGGACCCAGCGAAGTCCGTCGGCAGCATCGATCTGACCGTCAACGATCGGACCGCGCGCGCCGTGCGGCCCGATCACTTCGTCAATAGCGTTCGGCGACGAAGTTCATCCCGCGCAAGGGGGCCTGGTCATTGTAACGTCCCTTGTCGGAGCGCTTCGGCAGCTTCACCTCGTCCTTCTTGATCCGCTTGTGCGGGATAGCCTCCAGGATGTGCGCGATACAGTTCAGCCGCGCCCGCCGCTTGTCGTCGGACCGAATGATGTACCATGGGGCGTCCTTCGTGCTCGTCTTCTTGAGCATCAGGTCGCGCGCGCGCGAATAATCATACCAGCGCTTGAAGGATTCGAGGTCCATCGGGCTCAGCTTCCATTGCCGCACCGGATCGTCGATGCGGGCGTGGAAGCGGCGCTCCTGCTCGTCCATCCCGACCTCGAGCCAGATCTTGATCAGGATGATGCCGCCGTCGATGACGTACTTTTCCATCTGCGGACAGAGCGAGAGGAAACGATCGTGCTCGGCGGGCGAGCAGAATCCCATGACATATTCGACGCCAGCGCGATTGTACCAGCTCCGGTCGAAGATCACGATCTCGCCGCCCGCCGGAAACTGCTTCATGTAGCGCTGGAAGAAGAGCTGCGTCTTTTCGCGATCCGATGGCGCCGGCAGCGCCACCACCCGGAACACGCGCGGGCTAACCTTTTCAGTGATCGCCTTGATCGTGCCGCCCTTGCCGGCCGCATCGCGGCCTTCGAACAGGACGATGACTCGAAGCTTGTTTTCCTTTACATAATCTTGGAGATGGCAAAGCTCGATCTGGAGCTTTTCGAGCTCCTTCTCGTAGTCCTTGCGCTTCATCCGCTCTGAGGCTTCGTCCTTTGCCATGCCGCTCCGCCTTCTCTTAACTCGGCCGAAACGTGATCAGTCGCCCCAGGAAATGATGACGCCGATGTCGCCGGGCACGCCGCCGGGAAAATCGATGACCTGATAGCCGATGCGATAGCCGCGCGGCTTGAGGTATTCGGACCAGAGCTCGAAGATCTCTTTTGGAATTCCCGTCAGCGTTTTCTCCCAGCCCGCCTCCATTTGGTTGATCGCGCGGCCCTTGTCGGTGCACAGGGTATTCGGGAAGCGATAGACCTGCACTTCGGTCAGGCCGTTGCGAACTGCGCGCTGGATGATGGTCGAGGCGAGCTTGATTTTCTCCTCCTCGGATTTTCCGGACGGTTTGCTTAGCCGTTCGATCAAGTCGCGTTTCTCGGCTTCGGCCGCGGCGGCGAGGCGAACATATTCCTCGGCCTTTCTGGCTTCCTCGAGCGCAGCTTCCTTGCGAATTTGCAGTGCGTTGGGAATGAGCTCATCGATGCCGGGCATGATTGGTGCGTTCCTGGCTTGCTGTGGGATCGGAGTCAGGGCTAAGGTATGTTTCGCGCCGTCCGGACCTTTGATTCATATCAAGCAATTTTCTCACCTGCGCGGCCACGGTAACGAGCCGGCGCGCAGACCGCCCTGATCCCTTCTGTGGAGGCGACCATTGACCGAGCAAATTCATCCGTTGGCCCCGCATCATCTGCCGTTCTATCTCGCGCCGGGAAGCGGCACGGACGGTGCTGATGGTGGTGATGGGGATCTTCCTGATCGGCAGCGTGCTCTGGGTCGGTACGCTCTATTGGAAGCTGCACAGCCTTCCCGAACGAATGGCGCACAAGTCGCAGAAGCTGCAGTTCGAGATCGTGGCCATGCTGGGCATCATCTCGCTCTTTACGCACATGCACATTTTCTGGGTGGCCGGCCTTCTGCTCGCGATGATCGACCTGCCGGATTTGGGCACGCCGCTGCGGAGCATCGCAGGCTCGGTCGAGAGAATCGCTGACGCGGCGCCCGGTGAGGGCCGCGAGCCTGAACTGCCAATCCTGCCGCCGGTCGAGAAGCCGATCGTCAAGGGGAAGGAACACAGCCATGTTTGAGCTCATGTTCTGACCATCCTGCCGGACTACCTCTACCGCCGCTATGCCCAAGGCAAACGTTTCGGCAAAGAGATCACGTTCTTTTCCATTTGGTACGAATTGCGATGGGGCATCACCGGCTGCCTGATGCTCACGATTTCTCTGATCACGATGATCTCCTACTTTCATCCGTCAACGACCTCGGCCACACTCTATTTCCGCACGGTGCCGATCCTGCCCGAGGGCTCGGGCCGCGTCGCGGAAGTCAATGTCGGCTACAGCGAGGCCGTGAAGAAGGGTGATGTGCTGTTCAGGCTGGACGGTTCGAAGCAGAAGGCTGCGTTGGAAACAGCCACCCGCAAGATCGCCGAGGTCGACGCTGCGATGACAAGCGCCGAAAACGACGTCGTCAAAGCCGAAGCGCAGATCCAGGAAGCCAAGGCCAGCCTTCAGCAGGCCAAGGACGAGCTGGATGTCAAGACGGAGTTGCAGCGCCGCAACCCCGGTATCGTCCCGCAACGCGATATCGAGAAATTACAGGTCGTGGTCAACCAGCGGCAGGCTGGTGTGGACTCGGCCACTGCGTCCAAGACGTCAGCGACGTTGCGGCTTTCAACGCTGTTGCCGGCTGAAAAAGCGAGCGGCCAGGCGGCGTTGGCGGAAGCGCAGGTCGATCTGGACAAGACCTTCGTTCGCGCCGGTGTCGACGGCCGCGTGGAGCAATTCCTGGTCCGCACCGGCGATGTCGTCAATCAGCTGATGCGCCCGGCCGGCGTGCTGGTTCCGGACGGCGCCGGCAGGCGCGCCTTGCAGGCCGGCTTTGGTCAGATCGAGGCGCAGGTGATGAAGGTCGGCATGGTGGCGGAAGCAACCTGCATCTCGAAGCCGTGGGTGATCATTCCCATGGTCGTCACCAGTGTCCAGGACTACATCGCGGCCGGGCAGTTCCGAAGTGGCGAGCAACTGATAGAAGCGCAGAACGTCGGCCGGCCCGGCACGATCCTGGCCTTCCTTGAGCCGCTCTATAAGGGCGGACTTGAAGGCGTGACGCCGGGCAGCAGCTGCATCGTCAATGCCTATACCAGCAATCACGAGGAGATTTCCGCGAAGGAGACCGGCACGGGTCGGGCAATCGCCTTGCATGTCGTCGATGGCGTCGGGCTCGTGCACGCCATGCTGTTGCGAATTCAGGCGCTGCTGCTGCCGATCAAGACGCTGGTGCTGAGCGGGCACTGACCGGCTTCGCTTTGGTTTGAATCGCACGTCGGTTCAGCGATGCGCCTCAGTTGAGCCGGTCTGGCATCATGAGCCAGTCCGACCACCCAGCGCATATCAACTGTGAGCGCCACATGGTCCCTGCGAGAATGCCGGTTTGGCTTCGTTCTATCATTGTCGCCAGCGCTGTTGTGCTCGTGCTTGGAGCGGGCCTGTTCGGCTACCGCTGGTACTCTCACCCGACGACGCTGACCATCGCGGTCGGATCGCTGGATGGCGAAGCCACGCGTCTGGTATCGGCGTTGGCAAGCCGGCTTGCCGTGGTGAACGCCCCGGTCCGGCTCAAGCTTGTGGAAACCACCAACGCGCTTGATGCTGCCGAGCAGTTTGCGGCGGAAAAGGTCGAGCTTGCTGTCGTCCGCGGCGACGTGGGCGACCTATCGCAGGCGCAGGCCATCGTGGTTCTCGCCCATGCCGTTGTCCTGCTGGTTGCGCCGCCGGGCTCCTCCATTACCGAAATCGCTGGTCTGAAGCGCACCAGCGTCGGCGTGATCGGCGGCGAGATGAATCGCAAGGTCGTCGACGTCCTCAGCGACGAATACGGCCTTGGACGCGCCAACGTGACATTCCGCAATCTCCAACCGGCAGACGCGCGGCGGGCACTCGATGCCAAGGAGGTACGGGCGATTCTGATCGTCGTTCCCCTTGCGGAAAAGTATCTCGCCCTCTTGCGCGGCCTCTTTCTGCAGACGCCGAAGACCGCGCCGGTCCTCCTTCCCGTCGAGGCGGCTGGTGCCATCGCTGAAAAGCAGCGCGCCTATGAAAGCTTCGATGTCCCGAAGGGCACGCTGCGCGGTTCGCCGCCTGTCCCGAGCGAGGATCTCACCACGCTGCGGGTTTCGTTCTATGTGGTCGCGCAGAAGCAGCTCAGCGCAGAGGTGGCGGGCAGCCTGGCCGACGCGCTGATGAAGGCGCGCAGGGGTCTGCTCGGTGAATTGCCGATCCTCTCGCAAATGACCGCGCCGAGCACGGATTCGGACGCCTTCCTCCCGGTTCATCCTGGCGCCGCAGCATTCTACAACGGAACGCAGCAGAGCTTTCTGGACGAATGGGGAAACGCGATCTTCCTCGCGCCCATGATTTTCGGCGGCCTCATCTCTATATTGGCGGCGGCTTGGAAATTCCTTCAGGTGCGTGATCCTTCTAAGGACGAACGGGGCCTGGACTTACTGTATGCACTGGGCGCGCGGATACGCAGGACGGAGGCGGAGGCCGAACTGTCCGATATCGAGGTCGAGATCGACCGGGTGCTCCAGGGCCAGCGCGCCAAGGCCGCTGCAGGAGACGAGAATGCGCTCGATGTCTCCACACTGAATGTAGCCGCGCACCGCCTTCAAAGCCTGATCCACGATCGCCGGATCTTACTTTCTGCGCGGCTGGGCAGCAGCGGCCAAGCGGTGCGGCCGGACATCGATCGGATCGAACGTCCGGCCGCGGAGTGAATAGCTCCGACCTCCGGGAGAGCTCCATCTTCTTTGATCTTGATCAATAGAAGACACTGATCGTCCAAGATGCTTGGTCCAACGGGAGCTCAAGGGAGGACGTGATGCTTCGTTGCGGGAACACTCTGATCGCGATGGCGTTGCTCTTGGCGATGCCTGTCGCCGCAGTAGCCCAAACCGCAGACGCTCCGGCGGCCCCAAGTAGCGGAGTCCAAACCGCCGGCAAGCCTCCATCGGCTGCTGAGTTGCTCAAGCCCGAGCAGCTCGAAGCTCTGGTCGCACCGATTGCGCTCTATCCGGACGAACTGCTTGCAAACGTGCTGGCCGCGTCCACCTATCCCTTGGAAGTCGTTCAGGCCGATCGCTGGCTGAAAGAGCGCAAGACTCTGAAGGGTGATGCCCTGAAGACTGAAGTCGAGAAGCAGCCTTGGGATGACAGCGTCAAGGCGCTGGCCTCAACCGCCGAAGCGTTGGCCATGATGAGCGACAAGCTCGACTGGACCAAGGCGCTGGGCGACGCCGTGCTCGCGCAGCAATCGGATGTGATGGATGCGGTCCAGCGGCTGCGGACCAAGGCTTATGACAACAAGAAGCTGGTGACCACCACGCAGCAGAAGGTGACCGTGAAGACCGAGGAAAGCAGGCAGGTGGTCGTGATCGAGCCGGCGGTTCCCGATACGATGTACGTGCCGTACTACGAGCCTGCGACGGTCTACGGCGCGTGGCCCTACACCGAGTATCCACCATATTACTTCGGCTACCCGTCCTACATCGGCGCAGGCGTCGTCGCGGCGGGTCTCGCGTTCGGCACAGCCTGGGCCATCGGTCGCTGGGGCAATTATTGGGGCGGCGGCTGCAACTGGGGTAACCGCAACGTCTATATCAATCACCGCACCACCAACATCGGAACTGGCTGGCAGCACAATCCGTCGCATCGCCAAGGGGTACGCTACAACAACGCCAACGTTCAGCAGCGCTTCGGCAATAGCAATCTGAAGGCCGGCGCCGCCGACCGCATGGATTTCCGCGGCCGCGACGGACAGCAAGTCTTGAAGCCGGGACAGGATCGGCCTGGTGGCGCAGATCGCGCTGGGGATCGTGCGGCAGATCGCGCTGGCGACCGAGGTGGCGACCGTCAAGGCGCCGGGGATCGCGCCAAGGCGGGAGGCGATCGCGCCAAAGGCGGTGGCGATCGCGCGGCCAAGGGCGGTGGTGCCAAGAATGCCGGCGCAAAGAGTACTGGCCCTAAAGCGGGCGGCGCCAAGGGTGGGGGCGCCAAAGCCGCGAACCGCGGTGGTAGCGGAAGCGTGCTGAACGTGTCGTCGGGCCGCTCGGCGGCCGCAGCATCGGCGCGTGGTCATGCGAGCATGGCGAGCATGGGACCGCGCGGTGGCGGCGGCGGAGGTGCGAGCTTCGCCGGCCGAGGCGGCGGCGGAGGCTTCCAGGGTGGCGGAGGCCGTGGTGGTGGTGGTGGCGGCGGACGGCGTTCCGATATCGCGCTGAAGCATGACGTCGTTCTGCTCGGCCATCTCGCAAGCGGTCTTGGTTATTACCGCTTCAGCTATATCGGCAGCGACAAGGCCTATGTCGGCGTCATTGCGCAAGAAGTCGAGGACGTGAAGCCGGTAGCCGTCACCCGCGGAGCCGACGGCTATCTCCGGGTCTATTACGAAAAGCTCGGTCTGAAATTCCGTACCTATCGCGACTGGCTCGAGAGCGGCGCGCGGATTCCTGGCGAGGTGACGCCATGATGGGTTTGAAGTCGCTTCGTCGCGCCATCTTGCCGGCCATTATTGCGCTGGGGCTCCTGAGCTCGCCATCCCTTGCGCAGCAGTCCTATCCGACACCGGAGGATGCGGCAGCGGCGCTCGCTGCCGCCGTGAAAAGCGGGCCGGACCGGGCCATCCTGAAAGTCCTCGGCAGCGCTGCCGAGGACATCGTTTCCTCCGGCGACGAGGTCGCCGACGTCGACATCCGGAAACGCTTCACCTCGATGTATGATGCGAAGCATGCGATCAAGGCGGAAGGTAACAGGAAGGCAGTGCTGATGTTGGGTCCGGACGACTTTCCGTTCCCGATTCCGCTCGTCAACACCAGGACCGGCTGGGAATTCGATACCGCCGAAGGCCGCATTGAGGTCCTGTATCGCCGCATCGGCCGCAATGAACTCGACGCGATCCAGACCAGTCTCGCCTTTGTCGATGCCGAGAACGAATACGCCGACAAGGATCGCGGTGAGGGTACTGGCGTGTACGCGCAGCGCATCGTCAGCAGCGCAGGCAAGAAGGACGGGTTGTTCTGGCGCGACGACAGCGACCCGAGCCCGCTCGGTGCATTGGCGGCGCAGGCTTCCGCCGAAGGCTACAAGGCCGAGGAGGGGCCGGCGCCCTATCATGGCTACTATTTCCGCATCCTGAAGGGGCAGGGATCGAACACGCCAGGCGGCGCGCTGAACTATGTCGTCAACGGCAAGATGATCGGAGGTTTCGCACTGGTCGCCTGGCCGGCCGAGTACGGCAATTCCGGCGTCATGACCTTCCTGGTCAACCATGCGGGCGTTGTCTACCAGAAGGATCTCGGGCCTCGGACCAAGGTCCTCGTTTCCCGCATCAGCGCGTTCGATCCGGACCAGACCTGGAAGAAGCTGGATGGTGCAAAACCCTGAGCGACGCACGCAGATCTTGCGTGGGCTTCTTTGGCGTTTGGCACGCCTCGTGCTGCTCGCACTCCTTATCCCGACGACCCCATCGTTTGCACAGGCATCCGCGCAGGTCCGGATCAAGATCGTAAAGGCGGGGCTGCTCGTGGGCGGTGGCGCTGGGCGGCGTGCTGACCTATCGCGGCCGCCATCATCCGTTCCGCATCAGCGGGGTAAGCTTGGGTTTTACCGTCGGCGCTACCGTTGGGTGGCTCGAGGGCTGGGCTTCAGGCATTCGAGAGGTCAGCGATTTTGCCGGCGCATACAGCTCGGTCGGTGGCGGGGCTGCCCTGATCGGCGGCATCAATGGCGCTCAGCTGCGCAACGACAAAGGGGTCACGATGGTGCTGCAGGGACCAAAAGCCGGGGTGGAATTCGCCGCTAGTCTCAGCACAATCATGATCTCTCTGAAGTGAGCGCGCGCGAAAGGCGGAATGGTCGTGACGGTCCCGTACCGTCATTGCACCGAAGCGGGGGCGGAGACGGGCATTTCCAGCTCGAAAACGGAGCCCCTGACGTCCGATTTGACCAGCCTCAGCTTTCCACCGCACCTTCCGACCAGGTTGGAGGAGATGGCCAGCCCCAATCCCATACCGCCTTGTTTCGTCGTGAAGAACGGATCGAAGATGCGCTCTTGGTGACGGGGTGTGATGCCGGTGCCGGAGTCTTCTACGGACAAATGGACCGTTGCGCCACCATCAAGGCTGGTTTTCATACGGAGCTGTCGTTGATCGGCGGGGACAGAACTCATTGCGTCAAGCGCGTTTTTGCAGAGGTTCAGGACAATCTGCTGAAGCTCAGTGCCGCCCAGAGCGACTGAGGGAATGTTGCCCTGAAACTCCGTAATTACTGATACGCCATTGGCAAGAAGATCGTGCCTCAACAGTCTCAGCGCAAGCTCGGCGACATCCTCGACGTTTGCTGAAGCGCCGCCCTGCGCCGTTTTGATTGTCATCTCGCGAATGTTCGATATGATGTCAGCGGCGCGGCTGCTGTCCGCTTCGATGTCAGACAGGATGTCTCGAGGTCCTCCAGTTCAAGGGGGGCAGCTCGCAGGTGACTTAGGCCTGTCGCAGCATTGAGCGAGATGGCCCCCAATGGCGATCTTAGCTCGTGGGCGATCGCGCCAGTGACCGCGTCGATGCTGAGAAGCCGGTTCGCTCGTTCGCGTCGTTGCAGGGCAATGACGCTGGCAAGGCGCGAATAGATAAACATCGTTTCGATGAGCAATACGGTCAGCAACATGCAACTGCCGACGAGAACGAAACCGCGTGCTGCGTACCAACCGATGGTGAACCGAACCGAGCTGCCGATGATTGCTACCAGAAAGTTCGGCAAGTAGGCGAGCAAAGTCACCATCAGCCAGAGGTCAAGAATGGTGCGCATGCGTGCAAACAAAACGGTGAGAGCAGTCAGATTCCATAGCAAAAGCATCAGGTTGACCTGATTGCCGAGAGGGGTCTGGTGCCTGACGTCGTTCACGTAGAAATTAGGAAGCCATTCGGCTTTCGCGTTCACGATCCACGTCAGTCCTGCCACGGCGGCGCCGATGCACCCGACAACTATTATGATCGCGGCTGTTGCAGGTTTGCCTGGTCTGCCGCCGGCGGAATGATCCTTCGTGAACCCGTAGCCGAAAATCGCCGCGGGGAACGTTGCGTGCCATAGCACGTAAAGCCAAGCTGGGCTGTTCAGTCCATCCCCAATGACACCCGCGGAAGCGTATCCGTTCGGAAAGGCGAGCGTTTGCAAGAATGCGAATGATCCGCTGAAAACGTATCCGCTTGCCAGTGCGAGAAGTGCCCGTTGAGGCTGGATCGAAAATTGAGCAAATAGCAGGGCTGCCGTGATGAACTCGGCCAAGGCCAACGCGGTCTGCAACACTGGAACGAAACCATTAATCTGGCCCAATTGGATCCGGGCGAACGGCGCGATGACCGCTGCAAGGACGATGAGCAAGACGGCGACACCCACCGCCCAGGCCTTTTGACGAGGGGTTGCGGGGATGTTCGCGATGATCAGTGGGAATTCTTGCTCATCATCGTAACCGGGCTCGGCGGCTGCGTTGGCTGATCGCTGGCTCGCTAGCGCAATGCCCGGCCCTGATGCTGTCGCACCGCCGACAAGTCCCATGAACTTGCGCTGGCTCATGCCGCCTCCGGGCCACGAGACAGCATCTTACTCGTCCCCACGCCCGTTGAAAGCCCGTAAGGGCAGACCAGGTTGAAGCCCCTCCGAGGAACGATCATGAAGCTTTGCGCCGCGTATACACCGGAATCCTGCAAGGACTGTGCGAAGCTTGCTAAAGCTTTCCCCAACCTTAATCCACAATAGTGTCGCGCCGGTTCACCGCGCCGGGATAATCATCCGGATCGTTGCTCGCCGGTTGAGCCCGGCAACACACCGGAAATTCGCCATGCGGGGCAATGTGCTGGTGTCGAGTTTGCTTGGTGTAGATTTGAACCTCGATCGATGATTTTGCGGTCTGGATTTCGTCGGCGGCTGCGAGGGCGAGCAAATTGTACGTCGAGCCCGGGCTATTCTGACCGCGGTTGTCGCGAGCTATGCGCCGCGCGCTAGCGACGCAGAAAACAGTCTGCCAGGACGTCGATTGCCTGTCGCATGGCGGCCGCGCAATTCTTCTCCGTGTGCTTGCGCTATGAAGCTGACCAGCACGCTGGACAAGTCGTAAAACTACTCTCGGAGAGAGGAAGAATGCGCTACCGCACCGCGTCGAATTATCGGCGTGTTGGTGCATCACTTGAGTAAGCTCCCGACCACTCCCTTGCGGCGGACCTACTCCAGGTGCCTTGCGCGCAGATCTTGAAGGTCCTTTTTCAATTCCGCCAGATCCAGCCCGCGAGGAAAAGTGAGGCGTCCAGATCGGATCACGAGCCGGACGTACGGATAGCGTTCCTCGGCAAGCATCGGAAGACTGATTTTGTATTTGTGCCAATCTTCAACGATGTGTGCCTGTTGCTCGACGTTGTATGAGTCCCAGGAGTCGCCGGGCGTGTACTCGTAGCCGGCACCGATTGTCTGCGCCCAGAAGGAGCGCGCCATCGTCCAGTTCGAATCGTTGAACGCCTGCCACACATGGGTCATTTCGTGCACGAAGAGGTCGCAAATTCGACCGAAGTTGTCGCACAGGAGGCCGAAGGTGGGGCTAGGAGATGCCAGGTTACTGAACGCGACATTGCCAAGATTGATGGCATACCGCATGCTCGGCACCATGGGATTGCTTCCTCTAAAGAACGGTCCGTCGTTCGTCCACGGTCTTCCGCCTGCTCCCAGGCCGTTGGTAATCGCGATCGTCTCCCACGGCGGCAGGGTCGGGCCAAAGACGTTGCGCGCGAAATCCCGTTCGCTGACGTCCAGCACGCGGGCGAAGTCGGGTCGGCCTCCTTCACATGCCGGTGGGATCGGGGCCACTGGTGTGGGCGCAACCGGTGGAATGGGCGCAATCGGCGGGGGAGGCGGCGTACCTGGCGGTAGATAGATGAAGCCGCCTTTCCATCCACCTTTCCCGCCGGTCGTACCGGAAGAAAACGCAAAATTCTGGCGGTCGGGCGATATCGCGCGGCAGCCTACATACTCGGCTAGGTACCAGTTCACCTGCCTTGTGGCTTGTTGGAAATCGCGCTGTTTGACGAGCTTGATGCCGGGAAAATTGAACTCGATGAGGTCCCATGGATCGATGCCGATCCGCTTGGCGAGGGATATCCAGGTCTCGCCTGCCGCCACCGCATGTCGCGTTCCCGCTGGCGGTACGTAGCTTTCGACGACAGGCCTCAAGGGTCTTTCCTGGTTCGGCAATGTAAGGACCTCCCTTGCTGAGTCCTGCAGAACTACTCTTGCCACCAATATTCATTGGTCGCCGTTACCTTGAGGCGGTTCGATGGTTCCATTCATTCGGACCGCGAACAGGTAGGCTAGGGAGGAGCCTCATTCGTAGCTTGGAGGCGTGGACAATCGAACCAGCAATCCCCGCTTTAGCGTCGGCCTTTTGACCTCGAGCCTAGCAGGTCATGCGTGCCGCTGACGCTCACGGTTCCGGAGCACTCGAAACCGCCGAAAATTCCGCAGGAGCCGGTGACCGTGACGCGCAGATCTTTGCGCTGGTACATGTCGACCGAAACGCCCACGCGCGAAAAGTCGTTCGCGCTGTTCGGCAATATCAAGTCGATGTGTTCGGCCGCCCAACGCGGCACATGTGAGTTGCTCTTCCAGAACAGCTCATTGCCGGCGTGGTGCATGAAGTTCGGCCCGACCGTAAGGGCACCGTCCACGCCCTCGAACACGAAGCCTGTTTCGTCGATGTGCACGTTCACCCGGTCGGGTGCTACTGCGAAATGCAGCGAGGTGATGTCCTGGGGCTGCGGGTCTTTGCCGAATTGCGAGCTGTAGGCATCACTCCATTGTCCGCGGTCGCGTCCGAGCCCGAAGCCGTGCCGGCCCGGGAGATCCCGCGTTGAGAGTGGCTTGTCGGACAGCTTTGGGCGCCAGATCTCCCGAAACCCCTTGCCGATCGTTGCCGCCATCGACAGATCGAGAGCCCAATGCGACGCCTTTTCCGGGCTTTGCCCTTCGGCGAATGCGTCGAATCCGTCCGTCGTCTTGGCAATGCGCAGCTTCTTGATCAGCTCTTCCCAGTCCTTGGGCAGGAAGGTGACGCCGTCGAGCGTGGTCGTCGCGGCAGCGACACCATACTTCTCGAGTTGGTGTCGGATGTAGGGCTTCTCGTCATAAAGGCGCACATTCGGGTTGGCGCCGGCAAAGTAATTCTTCAAATCGATCTGCGGTCGCAGCATGGTCAATCGCGCCGCGATCTTCCGGTAAGTGTCGGTCGTCGTCGGATCGGTCGTCGTCATGGCGCGCCCTCCGTGGCAATCCTCACCTCAGATTGGTCTCGCCCGAACGGGTTCGGGTTCAATGTCTGCTCGTTCTATGAAGTTACCGAACGCCCCATGCCAATTACGGCAAGAGTCAAACCCCTATTGCCCCAGCACCGACGCAGTTTGAACCCGCCAACTGGAATCGGCGACCACTATGCAGGGGGTACTTTAAGCGGCGAGGACGATCAGATGTCACTGCGAGGCAGGGTATTGGATATACTCAATGGGCCGGCGGTCGCACGCATTCGTTTCCGATTTCCGATCCGCGGCAGCCACGTGACGATTGCGCCGCAAACGTTCCATCACGTCGCCCGCGCGATCCGGTTGGGGCGGGTCACCGTCAGGGCTCCGACGGATCTCGCGGCAGGCGTTGCCGCACAATATAACGATGTGGCGAGAACCAGGGCGGACGGCACAGCGGTCGCTGCGAACACGCTGGAGGTCGTGTCGGCGGCGGGGCGGATGGACGGAGCCTATATCGTCCATGAGAGCCTGCATGCAGCCTACGATCTGTTGCGTACCGGCCTCGACGCCAATGCCGAAGAGGCGTCCGCGTACGTCTGCACGGCGCTCTATTGCCGCATGACCGGCCTCCCGCGGCCGCGCTGGGCCAACGGCCCGATTTACGCCAATGCCGCTGAGGTCGCCAAAACGTTACTGTCGCAATACCAAAAGGGCGATCCTGGCATTCCCTGGGTCGGCGAGAGTGAATGGCGGATGCTGCGCGCCGGCGTGGGCCTTCATCCGGTCTATACCAGCGGACCCGGTGGTATTCTCACCGGATGGCTGCTCGGCCAGCAGTACACCCACGATGGCTGAGTGATGGGCACCTCGCCTGTTTCGGGAGGTAGCAGATCTTCTGGTTCCTTCCGCCACTCCTTCCACGGTGCCCGGCGCACATGAGCGCGTCAGGCGATTAGCAAGCCCAGCTTGCCGACCATCGCAAGCGAGCGTTGAACGCTTTCTCGCGTTGATAGCAGCAGCGGCTCGGCGGGCTTCCTGGCACGATCCTTCTGACCTACCTGGATGGTCGGGCCGAATTTCTCGGTCATTTCGGCCGTGATCTGGTCGATCGTCCGCGTACCATCGAGCAATTGCAGGAAATCCCTGGTTCGGTCGTCCTCCAACTGCACGGTTTGGTGGAGGAGATTGGTGACGAGCGGACCTGTTTGCGCTTGTTTTCGCGCGAGCAGGCTCGCCTGCGGATGCTCGGTCGCTTCCGTCAATAAGAAGGGACGCGACAGCAGGAACGAGACCTCGCCGCTGCAAGCCAGGATAAACATCGCCTCGGTCAACGCCTTTTGGTCATCATCTGCCTGCCCGCCGCCAAGCAGCACTCGCGCCCCATCGAGCAATTCGTCAAATGACAGCGCGCGAGGCCAAGCGCGGCCGAGGCATAGGTGCGCCGCCTTCAAGAGCGAATTGGTCACCGTGATCCTGCTACCGTCCTCATTTTCGAATTCCATCGCTGAATCGTCCGTTACGCAGGCGTCCGGATCAACCGGGCTCGTCGTGCTCAGCAAATAGAACCGGGTGACGAAATCGAGGTCGGTCTGGCGGGAGAGCGAGACGTTGTCGTGGCAGAGCAAGGTACGGCGAAAGCCGTTACCGTCGATAAAGTCCTGATACTGATCGCGTGCCATGAACTCGGTTTCCGGGAAGCGTTGCAACGTCGCGCGTACCTCCTCGGAATAGCCCGCCAGATTGCGTCGCGAGAAATCGGCGTCGCTTAGATATTGCAAGCCATGAGAGCCTGCAAACTCGACAACCTCGTGCAGCAGGAAGGCCTCGGCGCCTTCGTCGAGATCGTCATGAAACAACAGCTCGTCGGGCGCCTTGAGGACGCGGTTGTACTGATCGCGCATGATCGCGCCGTGAACCGAGTTGGCTTTCGATCCCTCGCTCAAGAACTTTAAGATTGCGCGGGCCTGTCCTACTTTTTCTTTCATGCCGGTGAGGCGGCGGGTGTGATACCGCATCATGTCGCGGACCATGTCGCGCATATGTGAGAACGGGTGCGCATTGTAACTGACGTAGCAGACCCCCTGCGGCGCGAGGTTCTGTTTGAAGATCATCATCATCTTCTCGCGCACCGCCGGTGGCACCCAGGAATACACGCCGTGCGCGATGATGTAGTCGAACCGTCCGAAGCTTGCATCGACATTCATGATGTCGCAGTGGAGAAGCTTGATGTTCTCCAGGCCCAATGTAGCGACATTGTTCTGACCGCGCTCGATCGTCACGCCGCTCAGGTCGACACCGACGAACTCGCTGTTCGGGTATTGAAAGGCCATCGGCAACAGGTTGCCGCCGACGCCGCAGCCAAGCTCCAGCACCCGGCAACGCTCGACCGGCGCCGGCTGCATGCCGTAAACGGCGGTCATGGTAGCAAGATGGTTGGGATGAGTAAGCCCATAAACATGGCCCGGGTAGTAGACCTCGTCGTATGGCGTTGGACCGATGTTTGGGTGACGATGCTCGGTTTGAATGTTCATCGTGCTCAATTCCACGAATATGCGAACTTGTTGTTGTCGATCGAGACACGTGCTTCCTTCACCTCTTCCTTGGCGAGCGACTTGCTGAGGAATTCGCGCGACAGCTCGGGGAGCAGGGTGTTGGTGATGATGTTGTCAATCATTCGCCCACCGGAGTCGGGGTCGTTGCAGCGCGACACAATGTGCTCGACGACCGCGTCGTCATAACCGAAGGTCGCGTTATGATTGTCGCGAAGGCGCCTTCCGATGCGGTCGAGTTGCAAACGCACGATCCCGGACAGCATCTCGTCCGATAGCGGGAAGTACGGTATCGAGACGATGCGTCCGAGCAGCGCCGCTGGGAACACCTTGAGCAACTCCGGCCTTAGCATCCTGGCGAGCTCTTCCGGCTCGTCGCGATACTTTGGATCGCGTGATAGGCCCATGATCATATCGGTGCCGACGTTGGTGGTAAGGATGATCAAAGTGTTCTTGAAGTCGATCCGTCGCCCGTTGCCGTCCTCCATGGTTCCTTTGTCGAATACCTGAAAGAAAATCTCATGGACGTCGGGATGAGCTTTCTCCACCTCGTCGAGCAGAATGACGCTATAGGGCTTGCGCCGGACGGCCTCGGTGAGGCGCCCACCTTCGCCATAGCCGACATACCCGGGAGGTGCGCCTTTCAAGGTCGAGACGGTGTGCGCTTCCTGGAACTCTGACATGTTGATCGTAATCATGTTTTGCTCGCCGCCATAAAGAGTCTCAGCAAGCGCCAGGGCGGTTTCGGTCTTGCCCACACCGGACGGGCCAGCCAGCATGAATACGCCGATCGGTTTCGACGGGTTGTCCAGCTTAGCGCGGCTGGTCTCAATTCGCTTGGCGATCATTGTCAGCCCATGGGACTGGCCGACGACGCGGCGGTTGAGGATCTCCGGTAGCTTCAGCACGGTTTCGATCTCGTCGCGCATCATCCGGCCGACCGGGATGCCGGTCCAATCAGAGACAACGGACGCCACCGACTGCTGGTCTACATGGGCATAGACCATTCGCTTTTCCGGATTGATGGTCTCAAGTGTGTCGAACTTGCCCCGCAGCTCCGCGCGCCTGGCAGCCGGATCTTCGCCTTCCTTGGGCCTGGACAGGATTTCACGAATGCTGCGGATGTCCTTGATGAGCTCCTGCTCGACCGCCCAATCGCCATCGAGGTTCGTCAGCTTGTCTTTCAGTGCGGCGATGTCGTTGTCGATCGCGACAATGCGCTCGTTGTCCTCTATCCCAAGGTCGCCGTCGCTGACGAGCGCAGATCTCTCAGCTTCACGAGCGGCAATCGCCACGCGTGCATCCTCGATCAAGGCCGGCGTCGCGCTCTGGCTGATGGCTACGCGTGCCGAGGCTGTATCAAGCAGGCTAACCGCCTTGTCCGGCAACTGCCGTGAAGGAATGTATCGGTGGGACAGGTTAACTGCTGCGACGATCGCAGCATCCGAAATGCGAACGCCATGGTGCTTTTCCATCGGACCGAGAAGTCCGCGAAGCATGATGCAGCAGGTCTCCACATCAGGTTCATCGATCTGGATTGGCTGGAAGCGCCGGGTGAGCGCGGGATCCTTCTCGATGTACTGGCGATATTCCGCCCATGTGGTGGCGGCGATCGTACGAAGCGTGCCACGGGCGAGGGGAGGTTTCAGGAGATTGGCCGCATCGCCGGTACCGGCGGCGCCGCCGGCGCCGATGAGTGTGTGGGCCTCATCGATGAACAAGATGATGGGAGTAGGTGAGCTCTGGACCTCGTCGATCACCGACCGCAAGCGCTGCTCGAACTCGCCCTTCATGGAGGCGCCGGCTTGCATCAGGCCGATGTCGAGTGCGCAGAGCCTTACACCGCACAGCGGTGGCGGCACGTCGCCGGCGGCAATGCGCTGCGCGAAGCCTTCGACAACTGCGGTCTTGCCGACGCCAGCCTCGCCGGTGAGAATTGGATTGTTCTGCCGCCGACGCATCAACACGTCGATCAGTTGGCGGATTTCTTCGTCCCGGCCAAGGATCGGATCCATTTCGCCCGATTTAGCCTTGGCAGTGAGGTCCTGGGAGAACCGGTCGAGCGGCGTCGTGCCCTTCGGACCAGCTTGGGCCGCGCCTTCCGTGCCGGCGCCAACCAGGCCCGATCCGTCCATCGGCCGCATGGTCTCCTCATCGGAGCCGGTCCAGACAGCGCGGCGTTCCGCCGCCAGTGCGTCGACGTTGACCTTGGCAAATTCCCGCGAGAGGTTGTTCAGCGCGCGACGAATATCGTTCGATTTCAGGCCGGCAACGAGCAGATGACCGGTGCGGATCTGGGTCTCGCCAAAGAAGAGCGTGGCATAGTGCCAGCCGCGATCGAGCAGATCGATGACCGAATTCGCGACGCCCGGCATGTCGGTCTCGTTTTTAGAAAAGCCGCTGATCACGCCGGCCAGGTCCGACAATAAGCGCGCGCGGTCGAGCTTGTAGTGATCGACCGAGAGGCTGAGATCGTTGCCCTCCTGCTGCAGAATATGAAACAGCCAGTGCGCAAGCTCGACGTTGCGATTGCCGGCGCTCTTTGCGTGGCGCAGGGCCTGTATGAAGGCATCATAGCCGGCCCGGTTCAGCTTGCCCGTTACAGCTTCAATGCTGATGTCGGTCACGGCGGCTCCTCCTGCTCAACTCCTCCGCGGATGCTTGTCATCATGCGGAATTGGCTTCAAATTCCATAGCATTAGGCGATCAGCACTATGGATAGGTTCAAATCGCCGTGGCATTGGCTGCGGCGCTCCGGCGGGATCTCAATCGCTCCCCGAGCTGAAAGCGGGCATCGCGGCGATATTCTTCTGTGGAGGCCCAGTTCGGCGAGACCCAAGAAGTCCATCCAAGTCGACCACTTTGTCCGAGCCTGACCGGTACAACCTCTCCGGCAGGAATCGCGAGCTCTACTTCCCATTCCAATTCGTCGCCGACATAGAAGAAAACGGCGTCGGCCAGTGGCTCCGACAGGTTGGGTGTTTCGGTCGGCAGGAATTGTTCGTACTGAGCAAATGTTCTGACAAAGACCCGAACTCTGATCTTGTCCTCGACGCTGAACACGCGCGAGCCCAGAAGGGCGTCCTGACCGAGCCTCGCATGCGTTCCGCCGAGCCGGCTGCAGTGACTTGGGTCGAACGAGAGCCAAGTGCCGACGAATTCGTCGATCTCGACTTTGACCTCGAACAGTCCTTGCAGGAATCGCGTCAACCGTGATGCACACTTCGCCCTTGGCGCGACCAGCCCAGCGAAGCTGAGCTTCGCCATGTCCGGAACGGTATCGCGATCGGCGAAAACATCGGTGCCCAAGCCGGCGAAGGAGCCGACATAGGCAATGAAGCGATCGTCCGCCGGGCGGTCGTGCTGCGCGATCGGGCGCGCGTCGGCCCAGACACGAAAGAAGAGTTGCAGGAAGCGCCCGTTAAACAGATCGAGAAAGCGCGGGAAAGCGTCATCCCGCATCAGCCACCAGCTGAGGCTTTCGTCGGTGGTGGCAATGGGCAGGGCGCCCTGCGGGCCCAGGAGGCCGAGAAATTTGACGAGGATCCTGAGCCGGCCACTCTGGTCGTCCACCGCCGCGAGATTCGAGGCGGGAAACTCCAGATAAGGCACTTGGCCGAGGTCGACATATTCGTCGCGGCGGGCGGCACTGTCACCGATCCGCGGTCGATCCGGGTTGGCGCGCTCGAACTGGCGTAACGTATGGAAAAAATCGAAACGCCAGGGCTCGGCCTTCATCTGGTCGATCAGCGTCATAGCGGTCTCCGCGTTCCCATGCGCGGCGGCCATCGCATGATCTCGCCGCGCTCCGGCGTCGAGATGACCGTCTGGGTGAAGGTGTTGAAGCCGGAATAGTCGGCGAAGAAGCGTTCCAGGATCGCCCCGAGCAAGAACACGCCGCTGCCCTCAAATGCCTTCTCGTCGAGCGTGACGATAATCTCCAAGCCACGTGCTGCGCCGCTGCCGGTGCGCTCACGCACGCGTCGCACGATGGGGCGGCTTTCTATGCTGCGCACGCCGCGGATCTTGCGTTCCGTGGCGTCGTCGAATTGGTCGGCGAACAAGGACAGCATCTCGCGCAGCGCTCCGGCGTTCTTGCCGCCACCGCGCTCGACGAGCCCAAGATAGTTGAGGCTGAGCATGTTGATGAGCCGCCAGCTGACAACGCCGCTGTTGACGATTTCGCTGCGGCTGCGCAATTGGGCCACCACCGGCTCGCGCGGCGGCGTCGGACCGGCGACGCACATCAGATCAAGAGATGTGTCGTCCAGCAAACGAAAATCGGCGCCGCCCTGGCCGACCGGCAAGTGCTCCGTGAGATGGCGATTGGAGCAGAGAGCCCGAACGCTCAGTTCGGCGACAGAGCCTTTGCCGCTCAATTCACCGGGCTCGAGCAGTGACAGGAACATGTCCGTCCCGGTGTAGTCTGAGGAGGCGCCGTATGTCTTTTCTTCCACTGTGCGGCGGCGCGGCAAGCGGCGCACAGTGAAATAAAGCCTGTCGGCCGACCCGCCGCTCCGGTCGACGGCGGCCGAATATAGCGGGCGCACGGGGCGCTTATCCTTCTCTGCCGGAAGGTGTGCGTAGACTTCGAGCACCTGGTGCGGTTCGTATTCCAGATAGCGGCTGCGGTCTGGCACCACATGGTACTCGTGCGTATTCGACTTGACCGGAATACGATCACTCGTCTTCTCGAACAGATTGATCGCCGGCGCGGTATAGAGCCTGAACGTCTCGGGGCGCACCGAGGCGGCCAATCGGGAACTGTGTTCATCGAATGCGAAGACAATATCGATCGATTTGCTGCGCAGCCGTGACATCACGCCGCGAAGTCCGGTGAGGGTAATGCCGAGGAACTTGCGTGGAAACATGAAATATTCACGCAGCAATTCCGAGCCACGAAAGATCCGGTTATCGTTAGGAAATAGAGACTCATTCTCGTCGAAACCAATTTGCTGCACGCTGTCATGGGGGGCACGAGTCACCACCGGATCGCCAAAGTCGTCGAGATGCCGGAAGTAGACCCCCCTGCAATTCGAGATCAACTGCTCGTAAAGCGCGATGGCGTCGGATTCCGCACCGGACAGGTAGATCGGAAGCTCGCTCACGCGGCAGCCTGCGAACCACGTTTCCGGCTTGGTCCGAGCCTCCGCGTCCGGCGGCTCGTCCTCGAGCCGGGCCGCACTACGATGGGTCAACGATAGCCTCAGCCCCGCGATGACGTCACTGCCGATCGGGATACCAAGCGCCTGCAGAGCGCCTGCCGTCGAGAAATACTCGGCGCTTGTGACGTCAAATGGCCAGAGCACGATGTCGCGGCAAAGTCGAAACCGGCAGGAAAGACTTCGCTCTCTCTCGCGATAGGTCGCGTCGAAATAGGCGCCGCGCGCGATCTTCCTGCCGTCACGCAGCGCCGGGTCGGCATAGGGTGGCCGTGCGGTCACCAGCATGGCCGAAGGTGTCGGCGCAAGATAGTTCGGTACCAGTTGCTCGAGCAGGTTTGCAGTGAATTCCGGGAACTCGTGCTTGAGCTTGAGTTGAACGCGGGCGGCAAGAAAGGCAGCGCCTTCCAGCAGTCCCGTGATCATCGGGTCCGAGCGGTCTCGGATCAGGCCGCCGAGGCGCTCTGCGATACCTGGATATTCTTCGGCGAAATCTCCCGCCTGCTCGTACAGCAATGACAGTTCACGATTGTAGAAATCGAGGAATTCGCGATTCATGCTAAAGTCGATTGATCTGGATGTCGCCGCTGTCGAGATCGACGTCGGCGACAAATTCCACGGGGACGTTGAGCGGCTCAGCTTTGAGGTCGGCGTGAACGATGAAGCGCAGCTTCAGCTGCTCAGGGCCCACCGAGCCGTCGCGACGAACCCGAATCGTCTTGCGGTCGAGTCTGGGTTCGTAGGTCGCTAGCGTCTCGCGTAACGCGTCGGTGAGTTCGTCGTCCGTAACCTCGTCGATCGAGCGGTGGGCGATATCGGGGAAGCCGTAGTTCAAGATCGATCTCCGGACGCAATCCCGGTCGCTCAGATCCAAAGTCGATTCCAGAGCAATGGTATTGAGAAGGGCTTCAAGGTCATGAGAGATTTCCCGCCGCAACAGCGTTTCCGAGATCGGAAAGCGGCCGGCGCTACGCCGTCCGGCAATGACCCGTTCACCGAATTCATCGCGCAAATTGAGCTTCTTGCGCGCATCGCGAGCTTCATGAGCCAAGCGAAAGGCCAGCATTAGCGGGGGAGAGAGACGATCCCTCTTTGGAGTAATGGTCATTTACCTTCCCCAAGATGCCGGGCCCGCTATGCCCCTTTCGCGGAGCATCAGCTGGTCTCCAGGATGGTTGTCGCCTCGGCAGGCGGTCGTGCTCGTAACCGCTCCCGCCGAGACGTCAACGCAATCGCACCGTGCGGCGCCGGCTCAGCTAATCGCAACCGACGCCAAGCAGAAGCCGACGATCAGGCCCATTCCTTGTTGGCGGGAACGTCCCAGCCAAACACCGGCGCCGCTCCAGCGCCGCCTTTTTCCGTCTGGGTCTTGTACGTCATCTTGACCTTGGCGAAATTCAGACTCACGTTTTCAGTGAGGCGATCTTCGCCGTGCGATCCGCCCGTCGATACACTCGTGACCAGAATGTGCTTCATCTCGATCTTGAGATACTCCAGCGGATTTTCACCCGCCTTGCGCACCGTGAGGATCGCCGTATCAATGTGCTTGCCGTTCGCACAGACTTTGAAAAGCTCCGGCGTGGCCTTGTCGACGAAGTGCGTGAAGTGAAGGTCCTGGATGCTGACCTTGCCGGCACCGCCGCCCGAACCGCTGTGGAAAGTGCCTGACTGGCTCTCGCCGAACGACCAGCTCAAAATATCGATTTCGTCCTTGTGCTTGTCGTCCAGCGACTCGCCCTTAATCGGATCGAGTTTCAGGAAAATGTCGACAGCCATAGCATAGTCCTTTCAAATTTCTGCATGTTACGGTTGCGATGCTGCGGCGTCAGGAGCCGGGGCCGGGAAGGCGCGAAACCAGACTGAGGCCGACGTCCATCGCCTCCAACTGAAAGTGTGGACGAAGAAAGAAGCGCGCGTTGTAATATCCCGGGTTCTCCTCGTTTGCTATGACCTCTACCTTCGCAGCGGCCAGCGGCTTGCGCGCCTTCTGAGCTTCTGACGACAGGGCTGGATTGGCATCAACGTACTCGTTGATCCAGGTCTGCAGCCAGACCGTCAGCTCATCCTTCTCCTTCATGGATCCGATCTTGTCGCGAACCATGCACTTCAGATAGTGCGCAAAGCGAGACACAGCGAACATGTAGGGCAGTCGTGACGACAGGTTATCAGAGGCGGTGGCATCCACGCCTTTCTCGCCGAAATACTTCTTCGGCTTGTAGAGCGACTGAGCGCCGATGAACGCCGCCTTGTCGGTGTTCTTGCGATGGATCAGCGGGATGAGGCCCGCCTTCGCAAGTTCGTGCTCACGGCGATCGCTGATGGCGATCTCGGTCGGGCATTTCAGGTCGACGCCGCCGTCATCGGTCGGGAACGTGTGCGTCGGCAGGTTGATAACTTCACCGCCGGACTGCACACCGCGGATGCGCGTGCACCAGCCAAACTCCTTGAAGGCGCGGTTGATGTTGACGGCCATTGCGTAGGCGGCGTTGATCCAGCCATATTTGTCGCCGGTGTGTCCGTCCGTCTCCTCTTCGAAGGCGAACTCTTCCACGGGCTCCGATTTCGCGCCGTAGGGGAGGCGGCCGAGCGCGCGCGGCATGCACAGGCCGAGATAGCGCGAGTCGTCCTGATCGCGCAGTCCCTTCCATGCGGCATATTCCGGCGTGTCGAACACCTTGCCGATGTCCCGAGGGTTGGACAGCTCGGTCCAGGAGTCCATTCCCATCAGCGTCGGCTCGGCGCCGCTGAAGAAGGGGGCGTGTGCGGCGCCGGCGATCTTGCTGAGATCGCGGAGCAGTTGCACATCGGTGGGGAGGTGACTGAAATAATAGTCGCCGATCAGGCAGCCGAAAGGCTCGCCACCCAGCTGGCCGAATTCATACTCATAGATCTGCTTGAAAAGGGGGCTCTGGTCCCAGCGTGCATCGGGATAAAGCCGCAGATTTCGATACAGCTCGTTCTTTGAGACGTTCATCACCCGGATTTTCAGGTTGGCGTCGGTCTCGGAATTGAAGACGAGGTAGTGGAGACCGCGCCACGCACTTTCGATTGCCTGGAACTCAGGTGTATGAAGAATCTCGTTCATTTGCGCGGTCAGCTTCTGGTCGATCCGCGCGATCATCTCCTCGATGGTGTCGAGGACGTCCGACTTTATGACGCTTGTGTCCTTCAACGCCTCTTGAACGAGCGTGGATACGGCGTTTTCGACTTCGGTCGCTGCACGTTCAGTGCGCGGTTTGAAGCTTTGCTTTAGCAGGCTGGCAAACTCATCAGCTTCGACGGTTTTGACTTGGGTAGGGCTCTCTGTGTGAACAGCTTCTTTTGCCATGGTCCCCATTCCTTCCTTAGCTCTCGGTGCCAGGTTCGCTCGACTGGCTTGTCGCGCGTTCCCGCAGCGCTGCCATCAGTTGAGGATCGGCGAGAAGTTTTTTCAGCTGGTCCTCGGCGGCCACCTTGCCGTCCATATAGCGCAGCAGGTTGGCGAGTTGTTCGCGTGCCTCGAGCAGCTTGGCGGTGGCCGGCACCTGGCGGGCGACTGCCACCGGAGTGAAGTCTGCCATCTTGTTGAAGCGCAAGTTGACCGAGATCTTTTCGTCGGAACCATCGCTGAGGCGATTGGCGACGCGCGCCGTCACGCCAGGCTGGATTGCGGCCATGCGGTTGTCGAAATTGTCCATATCGAACTCGAGGAACTTACGCTCCTCGACCTTCGACTTCTCGATGCCGGGGTTATTGCCGGAGAGGTCGGAGAGGACGCCCATGACGAACGGCAGCTCGATCAGCCGCTCGGCGTCGTAAGGATCCTCGTATGTTATGTGCACGCGTGGTGCGCGGTTTCGTCGAATGAATTTTTGACCGCTGTCAGTAGCCATGGTTCCCCTCCCTGCGAAATCGCATCAGAAGCCAAATTGCACGACGCAGATTGACTAAGGCGTCTCAACTTGCGGTCGGCAAAACATTCTTATGTCCAGTTAGTGCCTTCGAGAGAAAGGTGGTTCAATACGATTTGTCGATTGTCTTGAGAGCGCCCTCAGGAAGGACATCATTCAGAAGGCTGAGGAAATCCCGCTGTGCGAGGTCGCGCGCGCGATCGACCAAAAAGGGGATCGGGCTGGACGGCTCCGCGGTTCGGAAAAACGACGCCACCTTCGTCAGCAGACCCAAGGCCTGCGCTCTATTTTCCACCGAAAAAACAATATCTTGGGCGCTCTCATCCGTCGTTGATGAGAGCGGGGTCGCGAACTCCGCCATCCGTTCGATCGGCAGGTCGAAGACTTTGTCCCGTCCGATGTTGATGGCAGCGCTCTCCACGTGGGACGGCACCAGCATCCGCATCACTTCAATAAATGATTTGCCGACCATCTCCTGCGCTTGACGTACCAGCAACAGCGCCGGGTTGGATGGTTCCATTCGGGCAAAATAGGCGGCCGCTGCGCCGAGCGCTGCGGACGCCTGTGCAGATGAAGCAAACATCGTGGTTGCGTCCAACGGCACCTGCGTATCGACGGGACCGGCATCTTCCGCAGTTGCGGCAATCGCCACCGGATCGCGCAACGCGACAAGACCCGCAAGCCAGGCAGCCATGCCGTCAACCAAGCCGGAGAGCCTGTCGAGGCTGATAGGTTGCCCCGAATTCATCTTCTCACGCCAGGTCGCCTTGATACCTGCGATTTCAGCAGCGACCGCGGAGCACCGCGCGCTGATTGCCTTGAGAGTATCGAGATCCGTCTCGCTGACGATGCGCTCGATGGTCGCGAGATCGAGCCCGTCGGCGTCGGCATCGCCGGCGGGAATTTCGCCTTGCGCGATTTGATAGGCACGGTAGTTGAGGTTGCCGTGTCTGCGGTTCTCGATCAGGGGGAGGAACTGGAGCGGGTTGATCACGGTCGGAAACACGTCGATTGCTTCGACCGTGACGGCCCGAAGCGCGTAGTCGCCGTTCTCGCCCCTCGGATGTACTGCTTCCCACTGCTCGCGCAGCAGCAAGTTGGTCGCCCTCAGGCAGTTAAGAAAGCCGTCGAGATCGCGGTTGAGGATTGAAAACTTCGCGAGCAGCAGGTTTAGGCGCAGATCGCGGGTACGCGCCAGGAGGGGCTGTGCAGCGGCAAATTGGCCGGCAAAATCGACTGCCTTTGGATCGAAGCGTCCACGCTCCCCATTGGCATTGACGACCTCGAAGAACGACATTGGCAGCAGGGATTCCGCACCTGCGAAGAAGTTCAGATATTGGACGTCTCCGATGGCGTCGAGATCCGGTCCGCAGGGATCGTCAGCGGTAATGGGCAGCGTCAGGGAGGCGACATCAAGCATGCGAGGATCGTCCATCTGCTCGGTCACGGCCCCGCTGCCGAGCCGTGACGACTAAGGGATCGCGCGGGGCGCATGATCCGATTCTATACCTATGGGTCAGATGCCTGCTGATCTTGGTTCATTCCCGAAGATCATGCCATTTTCCTGTGAACCGGCAAGCTCTTGGAGCCGACTACTTGATGGCCAGGGTGGTTCTTTGGACGGCTGTCGTGAAACGTCAGGAGGCCCAGCCCCGGGGCGGACTTGCCGGCACTGCCAGTTGGCGGGGCAGGATTTCCGCGGATCTTGCATACGTCTGATCAGCTCTTTGCAGCGGGTCATTCGATCGAAGGAGGGAGTTTAAGCCCACATGGGCCAGCTTACTCAGGATACCCGCCTCTGCGAACTCAAGACGCCTCTTGGCAAAGACGTTCTGGTTTTTGCCGGATTCGAGGGCTCGGAGGGTCTCAGCGAACTGTTCGAGTATCGCATAGAGTGTCTCAGTGAGGATGCCGACCTCGACTTCGACCGAGCCATCGGTCAGCAATGCACGCTGACCATAAAGCTGCATGAAAAGGAGCGCGAGTTCAGTGGCATTCTGACGGAGGCCCAGTGGCTCGGGGTAAGGAACGACTATTTCAGCTACCGGATCGTGCTGAGGCCCTGGTTTTGGCTGTTGTCGCGGACCACCGATTGCCGGATCTTTCAGGACAAGAAAGCGCCCGACATCATCAAGGAGGTATTCAACGAACGCGGCTTCACCGATTATGAATCCAAACTGACCGAAGAGGGGTCCTGTCCGAAGCTCGAATATTGCGTTCAGTACCGCGAGACTGACATGAATTTCGTGTGCCGGCTGATGGAACAGCACGGCATCTACTACTTCTTCAAGCACGAGGGCGGCAAACATACGCTGGTGTTGGCGGACTCCAAATCGTCGCATAGCCCGATCAACGGTCTTGCTACGATTCCCTATATCCCGCTAACGGGGGCCGATCGTCGAGGCGAGCAGCATATCTACGAATGGGTCTCGGAGCGCCGATTTCGAACCGGCAAGATCGAGCTCAACGACTACAACTATCAAAAGCCCAACGCGCAGATGATCAGCGACGCCAAGGGCTCCGAGCACTACACCCGGTCGGAGATGGAGTTCTACGACTATCCAGGGAAGTTCAAGGAAAAATCCGACGGCGAGCGCTACGCGAAGATCCAGCTCCAGGCCGAGCAGGCAATGGACCGAAGGCGCCGTGGCAACGGCGACGCCGTCAACCTGTTCCCCGGTGGGTTAACGAAGCTTGAAAAGCACTCCAAGGATTCGCAGAACGTGGAATATCTCATGGTGCGAGCCACGCACTCGTTCTCGATCGAATCTTATCGCACCGGAGGTCCGAGCGACGCCGGGCAACACGTCTATTTCGGCAGCTACGAGTTTCTGCCGAGCGATCGGCCGTTTCGAGCGCCAATGACGACGCCGAAGCCAAGGATCAATGGCATCCAGACTGCCAAGGTAGTGACCAAAGACGACAATTCGAGCGAGGAAATCGACGTCGAGTCGCTCGGCGAAATCTATGTCCGCTTTTTCTGGGATCGCAAGAAGAAGCGGTCGTGCCGGTTGCGGGTGGCCCAGGTTTGGTCCGGCAAGCGCTGGGGCGGGCAGATCATTCCGCGTGTCGGACAGGAAGTCGTTGTCGAATTCCTGGAAGGGGATCCGGACCGGCCCCTGGTGATTGGCACCGTGTACAACGACGAATACAAGCTGCCTTACGATCTGCCGTCGAAAAAGACGATTGGCGGCTTGAAGTCGGACTCCACCAAAGGTGGGGGCGGCTTCAACGAGTGGAGCTTCGAGGACAAGAAGGGGTCCGAGAAGATCACGGTGCATGCCGAGAAGGACCATGACGTGACGGTCCGGGACACCGAGACACGGACCATCGGCGAAGCTGCATTCGGCGGCGATACCCGCAAGACCACGCTCAAGAAAGGCAATGACAAACTCGATATCGAATTGGGCGGTCAACACATCACGCTGGCCATGGACCAGTCTGTCAATGCGGGCATCAGCATCACGCTCACGGCCAACGCCAATATCACCCTGCAGGTTGGTCCCAGCCAGATTATCCTGACCCCGGCGGGCATCGTCATCAACGCGCCGACGATCGCCATGACAGCGCAGGCCGGCATGGCGCTTGCTGCCGGCGGTCCGCTGGTCGCTCACGGCACTCCAACTCTTGTCGGCTGACGATCATGGGGCAGGTTCGATTCGGAACGGTACAGGATCTGTTTCAGGCCTATCCGTTGGCGCGCTATGATGTCGGCAGAGCCGACGCTGACAAGCCTTCGCTGGATTTCCTTCAGGAGGCCGCCGACGCGTGCAATTGGCACGCGGCCGTGTCTTATTGTGCATACCTACTTCCAAGGCGTGTGGCAATTGGCTGGGGATGTCGCTCTCTGCGGCGGATGTTCGATCATTTCGATGCCAGCGATAGCAGGTCGCTCAATATTGTGGAGACCTGGGTCCGGCAACCGGACGAGCAGTCCCGGAACAAGGCGCTGGCTGTCGGCAATGCCAACGATCCTGAGCAGCCGGCAACGTGGCTGGCGCTGGCGGCCGGCTGGTCCGGCGGAAGCGTGGTTCCCCCGGAATTTGCGCCCGTGGAAGCCAAGCCAGATCAGGCCGCACGGGCGGTGCGTACAGCACTGCTGATTGGCCTCTGCCGGCTCCCCCGTGACTTCCGGGACCAGATAATGACGTCGTGCCTGGAGGATGGTATTCAATTGGCACGCGGCGAACCGCGCCCTCCGCGCTAACGAGACGATGTGATGGTGCTTCGCTTTAATATCGAGAACGAACCGAATCTTCCGGACGGCGGACCTGTGACGTTTACGGTCACCGGCAGGCGTTCGGTCGATATTGGCCGGGACCGTCACCTCGACTGGACGCTGCCGGATCCGGCGCGGACTATTTCCGGAAAGCATTGCGAGGTGCACTTTCGCGACGGTGGCTATTGGCTGCACGACGTCTCGACCAACGGCACCTTTCTCAATGGTGCCGACCAGCGCATGCGGGGGCCGCACCGCTTGCGCGACGGCGATCGGCTCACGATCGGCCACTACATCATCGGAGTTTCGCTGGAGGATGAGGCTGGCGGGCGTATCCCAAATCAAGCGGCGCAACTGCACGAACCCTCGGTCCAGCAGCATGCGGATTACGGAGAGCTTTGGACGGCCGATCGTGACGTTCCGCCGCCGATCGATCCGCAACTGTTGAAGAAGCCACGCGAGGCGGCGCGGCCCGTCAATCCGGGGTTCCTTGATTGGGCAGCGAGCGTGCCGGCGCCGGGTGTAGACCCATTTCGATGGTCATCGCCGACGTCTACGTCCCAACCGTCCGTGCAGGACGATGACATGAACTGGGCAGCCGGTCCGGTCACCGCGCCGAAACCGCAAGTCGAGCGCCCGCAAGCCATCCCGACTCCACGCCGGCCGTCGGTTTGGATCGATGATGAACCAGTCGCTGCCCAGCCGCCAACATCGCCATCGCACCCGCAGGTCGAGACGGCGCAAGCAGCAGACGAGCGACCTGTCGCGGCCAACCCAGTCGGTGGTACCGAGTTCGCGCGACTGGTGGCGCGCGCTGCGGGATTGCCGGAGAATTTCTTCGCCAGCAAGTCCGATGCCGAACTCGCCGAACAGCTTGGCATCATCTTGCGTATGACCGTGGACAATCTGATGGCGCTGCTGCAAGCGCGAACCCAAGCCAAGCAGCTGACCCGTAGCACCAGCCAGACCACCGTCCAAGCCCTCGAAAATAATCCGCTGAAATTCTCGCCGACCTCGGAGGAAGCGATGCGCATTCTCTTTGGGCCGCCGACACGCAGCTATCTCGATGCACAGCGCGCCTTTGCACAGGGCTTCAGTGATCTCAAGTCACATCAGTTGAGAACCTATATGGCGATGCAGCACGCTGTCCATGAGCTGATTGCGGGCATAGATCCGACGCTGATGGCGCGCGAGCTCGAGCTTCAGCGTGGCGCAAGCTCCTGGCTCGGCACGAACAAGGGCAAACTCTGGGACGAGTTCTTGACGCGCTGGAAAGCGCATCTTGGCCGCGACAACAACGCGCCGATCGAAACCTTTATGTTGCTTTTCTCGAACTATTACGACCGCGGTGATAAGCCCGGCTCAAAGTAAACTCTCGGCGACCACGAGGTTGCCTACAATTTCTAAGTGGATATAGGAATGTCTTGGTACAGCAAGGTCTTCTGGTCGGAAGGTTTGTTTCTGCGGCCGCATCATCTGCAGCAGAACGACCGCTACATCGAACACTTGCTGGAAAAGCGCGTTCGCTACACGACACCATATCCTTGGGGCTTTGCCGAGCTAGAGATCGATAGGGATCTTACCGAACAGAGCAAATTCGCGGTGCGCAGTGCGTCCGGCCTCATGCCGGACGGTACGCCGTTCGATATCCCTGCGGACAGCCCAATACCCGAATCGATCGAGGTGCCGGAGACGGCTGCAGGCCAGATCGTCTGGCTGATGATGCCGGTCGCGGCGCCAAACACCCGCGAGGTCGACGAGGACCGCACCGACAGCGCCAGTCGTTATGTTCGCACTTCGGAAACCTTCATTGACTCGACCTCGGCGCTCCGTATCGAGGAAGAGATCGACATCGCTTATCCGCGCCTGTCTTTCGAACTGCGCAAGACGAGCAAGCCCGGATACATGGGCCTGGGTATCGCGCGCATTCTCGAGGTGCGCGACAAGAACATCCTGTTCGACGACAAGTTCGTGCCGCCGATGCTGGTCTGCGCCGCGCATCCGATCATCGATGGCTGGCTCAACCGCATCATCGGCTGGGTTGAGACTAAACTCGACGAGCTGGCGCGTTACGCCGTCGATCCGTCATCCGGTGGTGGGTTGCAGAGCGTCGACTATCTGGTCCTGCAAGTGCTGAACCGTACCATTCCCGTGCTGACTCATTTCCAGCGCTCCGGCAGCGTTCACCCCGAGCGCCTGTACGAGGAATTGCTGAGGTTCGCGGGTGAACTTGCGACGTTTTCCACGGCGGAACGGCGGGCGCGCAACTATCCGGCGTACAATCACGACGATCTCGAGAACGTCTTCACACCCTTGGTGAGCGACATCCAGGACTTCTTGAGCGCGCGGCTGGGCCGGCGGGCGATCCGCCTGGAGATCATCGAGCGCGCACAGAATGCGTTCGTATCGCCGATCCGCGATCGAGCGCTATTCCGAAATGCGACCCTGGTGCTGGAAGTTGCCGCACGGCGGCCGCTTGTGGAGATCCAGAACGATTTCCCGCACCTGTTCAAGGTCGGGCCGAACACAAAGATGAACGAGATCGTGCACGCAAACCTGCCGGGCCTCACGTTGGCGCATTTGCCGACGCCGCCGCCGCATATCCGGGCCATCACGGATCACGTCTATTTCTATCTCGACCGCAAGTCACCGCTGTGGCCCGAGTTCAGTACGGCTGCGTCGATCGGAATGCATTTTTCCGGCGACTGGCCCGAGCTTGAGCTGTATCTTTGGGCTATCCTGGAAGACAGGCCATGAGCGACAAGGACAAGCCGGTCAATCCTTTCGGGCGGGGCGAACGGACGATCATCCGTCCCAACCCCGGCGGGAAGTTGCCGCCGGCGCCGATCTCTCAACCTCCGCCGGGTGGGGGGCCCGCAGCACGCCCAGCCTATTCGCCATCACCCGTACCCTCTCCCGGCACGCCGGCCGCACCACCATCCTTTTCGCCCGTTCCACAGGGCTCGAACTACGCCTCCGCGCCGGCCAGCCATCCAGCCGAGGAATGGATCTCGACACCCGCGCAAGGCCAGGTGCCGCAACCCTTGATGCCGCCAGGGCCGCCGTTGCGCGTTGACGATCTGGTCGCGCCAAATGCCAATCCGGTGATGCGCGCTGCGGGCCCGTTGCTGCAACTGCTCGGTCGGTTGCGTGTGGCGCTCATCCGAGCGTCATTCGCCAGCCTGATGGAGCAGGTCGCAGACGCGATCAAATTCTTTGAGAAGGACATCCGTTCAGCGGGCATTTCCGAGCACCAGGCCAACACAGCAAAATACATCCTGTGTGCCACTGCTGACGATATCGTGCAGCACATCCCAACCGAAGAGCGTCACGTCTGGACGCAATATTCGATGCTGAGCCGGTTCTTCGGCGAGCGTGTCGGCGGCGTCCGTTTCTTTGAGATCCTCGACCATTTGAAGGTTGATCCACTGGTCAACTATCCGGTCCTCGAACTTCAGCACGCCTGCCTTGCGCTTGGTTTTCAGGGCATCCACCGGACGTCAGGGGGCGGACTTGCGAACCTGCAACTGATCCAGCGCAACCTCTATGAATTGCTGCGCCGGGTTAGACCGAAAACGATGAGCGACCTGTCGCCCAACTGGCGCGGGCAGGCGCTGGCGGGGCGCCGGCAGCGTCTGCGTGTTCCGGTTTGGCTCGTGGCAGCCGTGGTCGCCGCGCTGCTGACCGGGTCCTATTTCGTTCTGCGGACGCTCCTCGCTGGACGGGCAGAGAATGCTGCTGAGGTGGCGCTCGCGCTCCATCCGGCCGGTCCGATCGAACTCAAGCGTCAGGTCGTTGCACCACCCCCACCGCCGCCGCCTCCGCCGCCGCCGGATCGCATTACCCAGTTGCAACGCATCCGCAATGCGCTCGCGAAGGAGAACACCGCCTGCGCCATGACGGCGGACCAGACCCCCAGCTTCATCGTGATCAGGGTCTGCGACCTGGCCTTGTTTGCGTCGGGCCAAGCGACCATCCTCGACGGCTTTAAGCCGATCGCTCTCCGCGTCGCAGCAACCCTCGACAAGGAGCCGGGACGGATCCGGGTCGTCGGCCATACTGACAGTTCGCCGATCCGCACAGTCCGCTTCCCGACCAATTTCGAGTTGTCGGTCGAGCGCGCCAAGGCGGTTGCCGCGGCACTGAAACCTGGCTTGAACGATGGTTCGCGCGTCGACGTCGAGGGCAAAGGAGCAGATGCGCCGATTGCCAGCAACACAACGCCCGAGGGACGTGCCAAGAACCGGCGCGTCGAGATCTTTATCGAACGCAGCGAATAGGCACACACCGCCGGATCAGGTGGTTTTGCGACGGGTACGGTTAGATGCTTGCCAAGGACATTCTTCGCATCGTTCTCTACGGGGTCGGCCTCAGCTCGCTCGGAGCGGTGATCTATTTCGCCGGTCCCTTCATCGCATTCGGCGATTGGCGGCCGCTGGAGAACCATATCGTCCGGCAGATCGCTATTCTGCTGCTCACCACGGCCGTGGCAGGCATCGTTGGCCTCAATCTGTTCGAGCGGCGCAAGGGTGCCAAGGAGATTGCCGATGGTATCGCTGGTGCAGACCAGCCCGTCAGCGATGAACCAGTGCTCAAGGAGCGCATGAAGGATGCGCTCGCGACGCTGAAGACCGCCAGCGGCAACAAGTCGGGCTATCTCTACGATCTCCCCTGGTACGTCATCATCGGTCCGCCCGGCGCCGGCAAGACCACGGCCCTTGTCAATTCCGGGCTCAAATTTCCGCTCGCGCGCGGGGCAACGCCCGCGGCGATCGCAGGGGTCGGCGGTACCCGCTACTGCGACTGGTGGTTTACAGAGGAGGCGGTGCTGATCGATACCGCCGGCCGCTACACCACCCAGGACTCCAACAGCAAGGCCGACAAGGACAGCTGGCTGGCGTTCCTGGATATCCTGAAGAAAAGCCGGTCGCGCCAACCGATCAACGGCGTTCTTGTCGCCATCAGTATCGAAGACATCCTGACGCTGCCGAAGCAGGAGCTCGCACTTCATGCCGATGCCATCAGGATGCGCCTGCTCGAGCTGCATCAGAGACTCAAGGTCAGCTTCCCAGTCTACGCGCTATTTACCAAAGCGGATCTCGTTGCCGGCTTCACCGAGTATTTCGCCTATCTCGGGGAGGCCGGCCGCCGTCAAGTCTGGGGTGCCACGTTCCAGACCGCCGACAAGACCCAGAATCTGGTTGGGCAGATCCCGTTCGAGTTCGACCGTCTGCTGGAGCGCCTGAGCGAAGAGACGCTCGACCGTCTGCAGGACGAGCCGACGCCCCAGCACCGCGTGCAATTGTTCGGTTTTCCGGCACAGATGGCGCGGCTCAAGCGTCAGATCCACGATTTCCTCAACCTGATCTTCGAGCCGACGCGCTATCACGTGAACGCGAACCTGCGCGGATTCTACTTTACCTCGGGTACGCAGCAGGGCACGCCGATCGATCAATTGATCGGGTCGCTGGCGCGCACGTTCGGCGCTGAGGAAGTCGGTTCCGGATCCTATTCGGGCACGGGCAAGAGCTTCTTCCTTGCCGATCTGATTTCCAAGGTCATCATCGGCGAGGCCGACTGGGTCTCGACTGACCGTGCCGCGGTGCGCCGCGCGCTGGTCCTGAAGACCGCAGCCCTGTCATTGATCGGTCTGGTCTCGATCGGGCTGATCGCAGCTTGGCTGGTGAGCTACAAGCGGAACGCCGATTTGATCGAGCAAAGCCTGCAGGCGGATAGCGAGTATGCAACCGCCGGCGCGGCACTTATCAAGCAGGCATTGATTGCCGATCATGATCTCGACAAGGTGCTGCCGCTACTCTACCGGCTTCGCAACGCCCCGGCGGGCTACGGATCGCGCGGCGAATCGGTGCCTCTGTCGGCTCGCTACGGGCTCAGTCAGCGCGCCCGGCTGCTGTCGCCCTCGAAAGCGGCCTATCACACCGCGCTTGAACGCATGTTCCGACCGCGCCTGCTGTATCGCCTGGAAGAGCAGCTCAATGCGCGCATAAACGAGCCTGCCTTCGTCTATGAGGCGCTCAAGGTCTATCTGATGATCGGTGGCCTGCAGTCGCCGGATCGCGAGTTGATCCGCTCCTGGATGCAACGTGACTGGGCGGATAATCTCTATCCTGGCGCCACCAACGCAGAAGGGCGGCGTCTGCTCGACGAGAACCTCGTGGCAATGTTCGACCTCGAGACCGAACAGCCGCCCTTGGTCGAACTCGACGGCCGGTTGATCAAGCAGGCCCAGAACTCCTTGGCGCGCCTGAGCGTGTCGCAACGAGCGTACGAGTTTCTGAAATCGGAGGCTCGCGCGTCGATCGCCGGCGACTGGATCGCCAGCCGCCATGGCGGACCCGACATGGGTGTCGTGTTCGAAACCACGACCGGGCAGCCTTTGGACGCCGTGCGGGTACCTGAGTTCTTCACGTATAACGGCTTCCATCAGAAGTTCGTCGCCCGGCTGTCCGGATTGTCTGAGCGGATGAAGCGGGAGCGATGGGTTTTGGGGGATGCCGGCCAGCAGTCGGCCATCAACCAGCAGTACGACAATCTGGCCGGCGATCTGCTCAGCATCTATTCAAACGATTTCGTGACGACCTGGCGAACGGCGCTCGGGAGCCTGCGCCTGAAGAAGCTGCTCGCCGACAAACCGAAATATGAGGTGCTTCGGGCGCTTTCGGCGCCGACCTCGCCGATGCGGCAAATTCTGGAGTCGGTGCGCGACGAGACGGTGCTGACCAAGGAACGGGCGAAGAGCGCTTCGGCGCCAGCTGCCGCATCGGCGCCAGCACTCTTCACGAATGCTCAGGATGGACCGCCTGGCACGATGATCGAAGCACAGTTCAAGCCTTACCACGCAGCGCTCGAAGGCGAGAGCACCCGCCGGCCAATCGACTCGACCGTCGCGAACCTGAACGACATCGCGCAGAACCTGACGCTGATCATCGAGAATCCCCAACTGACCGCACAAGCCACAGCTGCGCTCCAGAACCAGGTCGCAGCGCTCCGCAACAACGCCTCGCGCATGCCGCCGCCATTCTCCGATATGTTGCGAGCAGCAGCCGCGGAGTTCGAAGGTAGCATCGCGGCTTCAACCGCCGGACAAATCCTGCAAACGTTGCGCGATCAGGTCACGCCGGTCTGCCAACAGACCGTGACTAACCGCTACCCGTTTATCCGCGGCAGCGGCCAGGAAGTTCCGCTCGCGGATTTTGCCAAATTGTTCAGTCCGAATGGCGTTATGGACAGGTTCTTCACCCAGTACCTGGCACCTTATGCCGACACGTCGCGGTCGGACTGGGCTTGGCGAAAGGAGAGCCCCGTTGGTCGGTCGTTCTCGCCCGAGACGCTCAAACAATTCCAGAACGCGGCTTATATCCGGGATGCGTTCTTCCAGACGGGCGGCGGTGTGCCCGCCGTTTCATTCGCGATCCGACCCCCTGGGGCACCGGGACCAGGCGTGACAGTTAAGACCGAGATCGGTGGCACCACAATTGCGAGCCCAACCATTCCCGGATCGGCCCCTCCGTCCTTGTTCGGCGGGCCGCAACCTACGCCACCGCCACCGCCACAGCCGCAGACCAACTCGCCGACTACTATCCTATGGCCGGGCCCAGCGCCGCGAACGGCAATTTCAGTCAGTAACGATACCGGCCCGCCATCCGTGCTTGAGCGCATTGGTCCCTGGTCGTTGTTTCGGATGTTGGAGGCGGGCTCGTTAGTGGTGAAAGCGGAAACCGCCAGCGCGAGTTTCATCGTCGCCGGGCGCGAGCTCAACTATCAAATTTCGACCGGATCGTTGCGCAACCCGCTGAACCTGTCAGTGCTGCGCGAGTTTCGTTGCCCGACCGGGATATGACCATGCGTTGCGGGATATTCGGCAAAATCGGTGCGAAGCGCGATTTCATCGCGATCGCGACCCCGCGCAGCTTCCTGGAAGCCTGGGAGCCGTGGGTACAGGCTGCGCTGTCAGCAAGTCGCCACCAGCTTGGCCCAGGATGGCAACAGGCCTTTCTGACCGCGCCGGTCTGGCGGTTTTGGCTCGGCGCCGCGATCTGCGGCACGACAGTGGCGGGTGCGATCATGCCATCGCTCGATGGGGTGGGGCGATACTATCCCTTGACCCTCCATGCGGTGACCGGCGAGGCCGTCTCGCTGCCGCCGCCGAGCATTGATCCGCAGGACGAATGGTTCGGGCAAGTGGAGGCGTTCCTGCTTTCGACCCTGGATCGGGCCGCAACCTTCGAGCAGATCTCCGATGCATTGGATCGGCTTGCGGTGCCACGACTGCAGGAGACCATCACCGGCGATCCGCCGGTCACGTCGCTTGGTACTGCGGCAATGGGGAGGGCTTCGGCGGTCGAAGCCTTCGCGGCGTCGTTTGCAGCACTTTGCGCTGCCAACCCACAGGTCTACGCCGCGGCTAGCTTCTGGTGGACCGCCGGAGGGGAAGGCTTCCCGCCAATGGCGCTGAGTTGTCGCGGATTGCCAGATCCGTTTCACTACGTCACGCTGCTGACCGGTGATCTCGGACCCGCGGCATCCGGGAATGGATGACGCGCGATGGTGCATATTCCGTCCTTGTTCGATGTTGGCAGCGTCACCCATGCCGGACGCGTGCGGGAGCGGAACGAGGATTCATGTTTGGTACGAACCGACGTTGGTCTGTGGGCGGTCGCCGACGGCATGGGGGGGCACGAGGCCGGTGATCTCGCCAGTCGCATCGTAGTGCAGTCGCTCGACGCTATCGCTACACCAGAATCAGCCGCAGACCTGCTGGCGGAATGCGAGGAGCGGCTTTTCAGCGCAAACCAGCAGATACTGGCGCTTAGTCATGAACGACAGGGTGCCACCGTCGGGACCACAGCGGCGGTTCTGCTCGTTCGCGATAACTACTATGCCTGCATATGGGCGGGTGACAGCCGGGTCTACCTTATTAGTCGCGGCGCAATTCGCCAGGTCTCGCATGATCACAGCGAACTGGAGGAGCTGATCGCAAAAGGTGCGCTGTCGCGCGAAGACGTGAATGATTGGCCGAGCAATGCCATTACGCGTGCCGTCGGTGTCGCCGATGATCCGGAATTCGAGGTGGTGACAGGCCCGGCCGAGCCAGAAGATATCTTCGTGATCTGCAGCGATGGCCTGACCAGGCACGTGCAGGACGACGAGATCCTGCAGCACGCGGCTACGCGACGCGCCCAGGCGGCTTGCGATGACATGCTCGCGCTGGCTCTTGATCGTGGCGGGCTCGACAATTTGACGATTGTGATCGTGCGACTACTGACGCCACGATCTCAGGGGACGACAAGATCTCCGCTCAATCGGGAGCCGCAACCATGAGTCCAAGCGATCCGTTCCGATCGTCCTATCACGGCGTGCCGCCCGGCACCCGTCTCAATGGCATTTACGAGGTCGAAGCGGTGATCGGCGCGGGCGGCATGGGTGAGGTCTACAAATGCCGTGAGATCCAGACTGGATCGCCTATTGCGGTGAAAATGCTACTGCCCGACGTGGTTGATAACGAGGCCGCGCTCGCGCTGTTCCGTCGAGAGGCCGCGGCACTCCACAATCTTCCGCACGACGCGATCGTTCGCTACTTCCTGTTTACCGTCGAGCCGGTGCTGCAGCGACCTTATCTCGCGATGGAGTTCGTGAATGGCCGCTCGCTCTCGAACATGCTCGATGATGGGCCGTTGACCTTCGAGGCGCTGATCAGGCTGAGGCAGCGTGTCGCATTGGGACTGGAGGCCGCACATGAGCACGGCATCATCCATCGCGACGTGTCTCCGGACAACATCATCATTCCGCTCGACGACGTCAGTCGGGCCAAGATCATCGACTTCGGCATCGCTCGGTCGACCCAAATGGGCGACAAAACCATCATCGGCTCGGGCTTCGCCGGCAAGGACAACTACGCATCGCCGGAGCAAGTAGGGTTGTACGGCAATGACGTGACTGCGAAATCCGATGTCTACAGCCTCGGTCTTGTGCTGTTCCATGCGCTGACCGGACAGAAACTCGACATGGGCGGCAGCCAATTTCAACTGGTGGAGAAGCGCCGGCGTGTGCCCGATCTCGGTGGTGTGGATATGCGCATCCGACCTTTGCTGGAGCGGATGCTGCAGCCTGATCCGGCATTGCGCCCCACTATGGGGGAGGTCGCCAGCTGGACGCCAACCGGTTCCGCCCAGACGCCGGCCGCGCCGTTATATGGCTTCGATCCGCTGCGGCGGCCGGAAAGCGCGTCGCCGGCGCCGCAGGACAGGATGCCGGAGATCGCGCGGAGTCCGCGCCGCCTCTGGCTGGGGGCGGGCGCCGCGGCATTGTTGCTGCTGGTCGGCGGTGGTGGATATGCCTTCTACAAGCTGGTTTGGTCAGCGCCAGGCACCGCGGTCTTGTCGCCACCCCCGAAACTCGCCGGAGCAATGGCGCCGCCGAAGGTCGAGCCCGCTGGACCACAGCCCGGACGCCAAGAGCCGGAGAAGTTGCCCGCGCAGCCGACGGCGACGCAGTCTCCGGCACTCGATGGGCCAGGGCGCGCCGAGCGCATCCGCAAATACGTGGCCCAATATTCCGGCGGTGACTGCTTCTTCGTGTTGCCGATTGCCGTGAGCCCAAATGCCGCTGTCATCGAAGGGTTCGGTGCCTCGACCGTCCCATTCGACACGTTCGACAAAGCGTTTCGGCGTGAGCAGGGTTTCGAGGCTTCGATCGGCGTCAGGCAAGTGACCCAGGCGCAATGCCCAGCCGTCAAGTTCTTGAGTCAGGTCGGGAGCGATCAGGCGCGAATGCCACGCATCACCTTGTCAGCGACAGAGCTGAAGGGCGGTGAAACCCTCAATGGGACCATCGAGAACTTTGCCAACCGCGTGGTGGAGCTCCTGATGGTATCTGATCGCGGCGAAGTTCAGAGCCTGTCTTATCTTCTGAAGCCGGGCATCGACTCACTTTCGTTTACGCTCCCGACAGCGCGCGCGAGCGGTCCGCAACTGCTATTGGTCGTGGCGGTCCCGCAGGTTCTCGACTCGTTGCGCCAGCCGCGACCGATCGCCGCCGACACGTTCTTCCTGCAGGCGCTAAGCGAGGCTCAGCGCAATAAGATGACTGTCATCGCGGCCGTGCGCTACGTGCTGCTCACCAATTGACCGGCACGCTCAGAATGTTCCGATCACCAGGATTTTCAGGTCGGCATCCGGCTTGAAGTCGCTTGCCGTATATTCAAGCGTGTTTCCAGTAGCGGACGATGCCTTTAGCCGCCCAGGACAGAAGCTCACCAAGCGGTCGCTGCCGCCTGGGTCGATAGTCAGCTTGAATGACCGGATCGGCCCAGCCCAATTCGCGCCGGTCTTGAGCACGTACGATATGCGCCGCTCCTGGAGATTTGCGCCGTTGGTCTGGTTATTGCCCGTGCGCTTGTCGAGCTCGGCAAGGAACGTATCCTGGATGCAGTATTCTTTCCGGTAACGCGCAACTTCCTGACCGAGTGCGCTGCTGCGGCGCAGGCTCGAGCGCAGAATGGTGTCAGGACTGGAGCCGACGCTCGGCCGGTACTGGTGTTCGACCGTGACGCTGCGCACGGGCGGAAACAACTGCTGGCGCACAGCCGAGGTCTTGACGGTCCACCCCGGCGCATATTGCTGGCGACCGTTGTCGCTCATTCCGGCAGGCATCAGAAGTCCGTCGTCCACAAGCCGGGTCCGGGTCGCCGCGGGCAGGTCGGTCACCCGGATCTCGCGGCCACCAATCGGCAGCAGCGGCAACTTGAGTTCGCGGAGCAGGGCACTGACATCCCTGTTGCCAACCATGGCGCGCTGATCGACGGTCAGCGGCGCCGGGTTGCCATCGACCTTGGTCTCGAATTCGACGAAGTTGATCGGATCACTTGACGGCAATGCAACATTCTCAGCCTCCGACAGGTCGATGTCGGGCAGCGGAAAGGCAACATTAAGCGTGACCGGCTTGGCGGTGAGGTTCGCGAATTGGTAGCGAACGCTGATTCTGTCGAGCGTGATACGAAGGTTCTCGCTCTCCATGGCCACGTCATTGGTGCGTACGAACTGGAGCCCACCGATCGACAATTCCGCAGCCGAGTCGTTGGCGCGTGCCGGCCAGCCTGTCGCAACGAGCAGCGCGACCATCAGGGCCGGTATAAGGAACGACAGTCGGGCGGAGGGTCCGTTCGGCAAGCTAGTCTGTATGCGGCGTCGCAGCATTTGCCGGCTCCATCCGATGCGGGTCAATCGATCGGTTGATAAAGATCGCCCCATTCGGGCTTCCAGACCCCGTCTGGATCGCACACCACGAGCGCGAGCTTGACGTCGTTAGCCAGCCGGATCGCGCCGCGAAAAGCATCCTGAGCCGGCAATTGCGCGCTGACTTGGTCGGTGGTCAGCCGCCCTTGGCTCGCGGCGGCAGGCAGCACGATCGCTCCGGAGGCACCGTCACTGTCGCGTTTCAGGAGCAGCGTGACCGCGTCGGGCTGGACTTCGTTCACTTGCTCAAATCTATTCCGGGCCATGGTTTTCCTCGGCAAGCTGAAGAAATTTCGGACTATCACCGTCCAGTGATAGAATTGAACGCGATTGAGATTGCTCACCACTAATTGACGCGCGGCATCAACGGCATCTCGGATTAGTCGATCCGACGCGGCGATCGGTTCGGGGTACATTGAGGCGAATATGCTTCGTCCAAAACATTGGATCTGGGTCTTCATCGTTAGCGCGGGCATTTTCGGAACCAAGGCGCACGCCGACGATACTGTCGTACGCAGCTTTACCGGCGGTTCGGCTGCTTCCATGGTCGGCATAGTCCCGGCCAGCGAGGACGTGGAACTCGCGGGACCGCAAGCACTCAGCGCCGACGGGCAGGGCAACCTGTTTTTGCTCGATCAGATCAACGGTCGCATCATCCAGTTTGACCCGAAACAGCCAAACTCCGATCCCGACGTCCTCAAGATGCCGAAAGACGTCCAGCCGACCGATCTCGTCGTCCATGACGACGACATAATGGTTTGGGACGGTGGCGTACGGACGCTGAAGGCGGCGCCGGGGCAATCCACGCGCGGACTCGGCGGTGACGTGATCCAGCTTGAGGAGGTCTCGAGCCGTGGGGCAGACGACCAGGTTGCCGTCTCCGCTTTCGCCCAGATGGGATCGCAGGCACCCGGCAGCGCGGCGGACCTGCTCGATCAGAACACCCGCGCGGCCATCATCAGGACGACCCGGCAGCCTGACCGGCAATACGTGGCTTCTCGAAGCAAGGGCTCGGTGATCGCCGACATCATTCCGGACAAGGGCAATGCCAGCGTCCGGGTCGAGATCCAGACCATGGTCACCAACGAAACCATCGGCCAACTCGGCCTGCGCGTGCGCAACCAGCTCGGCACGGTGGAGTTTCTCGAGATCGACAACAGCGACCGCTTCTACGTGCTGGCCGAGGACGTTCCGCCATCAGGAAAGAACGCCTCCACGTTCGTCGCACGCTATGCGGCGAACGGGCGTCTCGAGGGAATCTATGAGCTTCCTCTGGAAAATACGCCGCTGACCAGACGGTTCGTCACGGTGTCGGGCAGTGGCGATGTCTATTTCCTGCGAACCAAGCCGGACGGTATCGAAGTGATTGGCGTCGGGTTCCGACCTCTGACCAATGCCTCGATTATCGACGTGCGGCCGTCGCGAACGACGACGGCGCCGGCACCACAATCCGGCGTCAAATTTGACGCTTCGGCCGCCGTGAGGCCGTCCAATCGCCAGCAGGCGATCGAGACCGCGTTTGCGTTCGAGGGTATCCAGTGGAAGCTGACGCAGGCGAACTACGGCAACGATCCCGACAGCCAATGCAGCGGCTTCAGCCGTGTTCGTCGGCCGTGGTATCTGCAGGGAAAAGTGAACCAGGAGGTGCGCGGCGTACCGTATTGCTGGGGCTGCCACGGTTCGCTCGCGAACTTCCGGCAGCGGATCGAGAGCGGAACGCTGGCTGGCAATGTGTGCACCCGCAATGCGCCACGGCCCGATGTGGCGGGCGTCGACTGTTCGGCATTCGTCAGCGCCGCGTGGGGGCTCTCCGTCCACTATACGACTGCAGCCATCCCCGCGATCGCTGCGCCCGTGGCAAATCCTTGGGACCTGAGGCCCGGCGATGCGCTGAACAAGCCAGGCTCGCATGTGATGCTGTTCCTGCGGTTCACGCCTGATCGCAAGGCCGAGGTGATGGAATCCTCGACCGGTGGCTGCAACGGCCGCGTCTGTCGCAACGTCTATCCATTGGCGAGCTTGCTCGCGCGCGGCTATGTTCCGGTCCGCTTTCGAGCGTTCGCGGATGATCAGACGACGGTTTCAGCGGGCGCCTATCAGGAGCAGACTGAACAACCGCCGGCGGGCCGCAAAACGGCAGGCAAAAGGCGCTGAACCCAGTGTGTCGCCAGAGCTACAAAATGGGTAGGCATGATGTCGAGGTGGATCACGATGCGGATGCCCAGAGGACTTGACTGCGGGATCGGGCGGCTGTGCGCCACCATCGGGCTCGCCGCGTTGATCGGACTGACAATCCCGCGGGCGCATGCGGCAGGAGATTTGTCGCTCAGCAATCCAGATGGGGCGGCGGTGCGTGCGCTCGTGATCGGGATCGACGACTACCAGCACGTGCGCAAATTGAAGGGTGCGGTCGCTGACGCTACGGACATCGTGACCAGCCTTAAATCCATGGGGGTTGGCGACGTCGTCGAACTGACTAACGCGCAGGCCGACAGGGCAGGCGTCCTGCGCGAGATCAGTGCACTGGTGGAGCGGACCAAGAACAACGACCTCATCTTTCTGTCGATCGCCGGCCATGGCACCCAGGAGCCGGAGCGCGTCAAGGGCGCGGAGCCGGACGGGATGGAGAACGTGTTCCTGCTGCCAGGCTTTGAAACCACGCCAACCGGGTCCGTTGAGCGGGTTCTGGGCAGCGAGTTCAACCATTTCATACGGCAGTTCGAGCTGCGCGGAGCGAGGGTGATTTTCGTGGCTGATACCTGCCACGGTGGCGGTATGGTGCGCGATATCGATCCGCGTGCCGCTGAGATGAGCTTCCGGCAGGTCCCGCGCTACACGTTGCTGGTCGACGAACTGAAGCCGGTGTCGGACAGCAACGATCCGAAGTCTGAACTTGACCTTGACCACACGGCGTTTCTGGCCGCGGTGGACCGCTACACCAAAGCGCCGGAAGTCCGCATCCCTGGCATCGATGGCCTACGCGGGGCTCTCAGCTATGCGGTTGCGCGTGCGGTGGAAGGTAGCGCGGACATCAATCACGATGGGAAGGTGACGCTTAAGGAGCTTTTCAGCAATGTTCGGCAGGTGGTCTATCAGCTGTCGGACCAGCGCCAGAACATCGTGACTGTATCATCGCCAGCTCAGACGCCGGATACCGACGTCGCCTTCGGATTGACGCGCGGTGTCGTGCTGATTCAGGGGCCGGCCGCGAGAGCGGCCTCGGGGCAGGCCGGAGCCGGGGTGCCCGTCGATGGACAGCCGCCCGCACCGTCGGCTGTCACGGCCAAGGCTCCAACCATTCCGACCCTTGCGGGGGCGGCCAAGGAACTTCCGATCGCCGGCGCGCCGGGGCCTCTACGCCTCGTTGCACCAATCCGGCTGGCGGCGCTGGACGGCAAGACTAGCTATTTTGTAAGCGTGAAGCCAAAAGATGTTTCCGTGCAGGCTGTTCAACCGACGGACAATCCCGACCTGATCTGGGATCCTGTGTCGCACGACGTGATCGCTTGGGGTGATGTGGTCGCCTACGGGATGGACGTTGCCAGCCTGCCGACGGTAATTGATAGGACTGCGGCAATTCGTGAACTCAAGCGCATTGCGACACGGTCGCCGCAGGTGATGCGTATTTGGCCAGACGATCGCCAACAACGTGCTGGCCAAACCATCGAAGTTGACCTGTCTGATGTGGCATCAAGGGCGGTGCTGCTGTTCAATGTGTCCGGCGATGGCACCATCCAATTGTTGTATCCGGTGGGTGCTGATGCGGCGTTGGCCAGATCGGCGAGTTTGCGCCTACCGCTCAGGGTCGGCGAGCCGTTCGGTGCGGAACAGATCGTTGCGGTGACTTCGCAGCAACGCATGGTCGAGCTTGAGACAGCCCTAGTGCAGTTCAACCGGCGTCGCGCCTCGGGGCAGGTGATCAAGAGTCTCGAGCGTTACTTGCCCGCGGACGCGCGAATCGCCTCGATCGGCTTCTTCAGTGCTCCCTGACTCTTAGGGGAGCACGCTGTGCCGTCATCGCAGTCGATCCGCCGGAAGCGCGCATGGTTCGCATTCCTGCTGCTACTGGCGGGTAGCGGACCTGCGTCCGCAGCACCGTTGCCGACGGGGGCGTTGCATATCGGCACGACGTACGTACCTTGGCTTTGGCCCGCACAAGCGGTGCGCAGGCAGACCAATACCGCGAGTGTGTCCCTACAGATCCTGCCGAGTCAGACCGTCAACGTCGGCGCCAAGGTCTCGTTCGGCGTCACCGCCAGGAGGCCTGGATATCTCATTCTGGTTGACGTCGACGCGGAAGGGCGGATGTCCCAGATCTTTCCGACCCCCGAGCTATTGGCGCAGTCGAACGAACGCGACATTAATCTCGTCAAGCCGGGTGTCGAATTTGTCGTCCCTGCTCCGGCGGCGCGGCAGCGTGGTTTTGAATATGTCGTCGCACCGCCGACGGGGTCCGCAGTGATGATCGCCATCCTGAGCGAGCTGCGCGTGCAATTGCTCGATTTGCCGGACATGCCTCGCAAGCTGGAAGGTCAGGCGGACGCGTTGAGCTACCTATCGGCCTGGACCAGTGAGCTGCGCGTGCCGGACAACAGCAGCGGAAAGCTCGTGACGAACAATTGGTCGTTCGACGTCAAATCCTATTCCATCAAGTGAGTCCTGTGAGGCTTGGGGCTATAGCTTGCTCAGTCGGCTGAAGAAGCCACCGCGGGCGATCATGTAATGAATGTCCTTTGGAAAGGGAAAAGCACTGCGAATGTTGGAAATCGCGTGCTGGAGGAATTCCCCGTCCAGCGGCGCAGGCTTATGCCGCGGTTGGTCCGCGACCTGCGGTATCATGAAGCGATCCACGAAAGCCGCGTCAAGATCGTTGACCCTGACCATCTGTCCAAATGCCGGGAACAGGTCGTAATGACCCAAGCTTACGTTGAGATTCTTGAGGGCAGGGCGCTGAGGCTGGGTTTGATTGCCATCGGCCGTCGCCAGCCCGCGCCCGATCAGGTCCAGCTTCACCGATTGCGGGAGAGTTGACGGACCATACACGATCTCGAGGGCGTGGCCGCTCTGGCCAGATAGCCACTGGTACCAAAAGGTCGCATCGTCGGGCCGCGCATTGGCACCGTAAAGGCAATCAAATCCCCAACAAGCCGTCAGCTTCCCCTGATACTTTCCGAGGCTCCCGACGAGATTGCGCATGCCGTTACCACCGCCGGAGTGGCATGCGATGATGAGCTTGCCGATCTGGAGCTGAGGAATGGATGTCGAGGAGATACCCAGGAACCTGGCCAGAGCTCCAAGGATCTCCTCGAGATAGCGTTCACCCCAGTTCGCGGTGGCAAGGTCGGACACGCTGTAGTTTCCGGCAAAGGTGTTGCCCACAGCGTATTCGTAGCCCAGGAACGGCGCGATGAGCACCACGTCCTTGCCGGAATCCCGGACCTGTTCGCGCAGCCGCGCTGGATCGTTGTGGAAAAGGAATTCATGGTTTTTGACGTAGAAGCCGTGAAGCCAGATCACGACATCGAATTTGGTGGCGGCTGTTGGGTGCTTTGGCGGAAGATAAACCGCCGTTGGTTTCATGCCGGGCGCCTGCCGCTTCGTGAAGAGCGTCACCCCAGGAAAGGCGTTGACGTCCTTTTGCTCAAGCTCACACGCAACCACGCAGGTCGCTCCGATTCGGCCACATCAGGCTTGGCACTTGGTCGACCTGACGTTAGCTCGGCCACTCGTCATGCTTGCGATCCCAAATACACCGGGCCTCGCACCGTGGCAACTCGGCGCCGTGCCAGCGCGCAGTCGTGTAGTAGCGGTGAGGCTAGTGGCATACCTCGACATTGGCCTCGTTGCCTGGCCCGCCACCGCCGCGATATTCGAGATGGCAGCCGCGCTGGACCGGACGGCAGCTGCTGGCGTTGCATATGATCTGAGGACTGACCGTCGCATGGCCCACCGCAGCGCCGTAGCCGCCTGCGCTCGCCTGCGCCCGCTGACGCAATGGCCGATCCTGCCGCTGACTGTCATTGCTCTTGGCGGCATTGGCCGGCCTGGCGCGCTGTTTCTCGCATTCATTGTCGTCGTTGAGGAACGAACCCCTTGCACAGGAGATTCTGCTGCAGTGGTCGCCGTCAGCCTTGTAGCCATGATCACAGATCAGGGGACAGACCCGGGACGGCTTGAGCTTGATTGCGTCAAGCGCGTCGAGACTTGCGAGCTTGGCGTCAAATTTGGTTCCGGCGTGCTGGTTGAAGAGAGCCAAGGAGCGCTGGGAGGCCGCATTCCATCGGCCATCTACGCTACCGGTGAAGCAGCCGACGCGGTTCAATTCGCTTTGTACGGATTTGGTGATATCGGCTTTTGCGATATCGGTCTGGCGCGGCTCGGCGCTGAGTGCGGCAAGCTTTGGCGGCGTATTGTCGTCAGCCAGCGCAGCGACTGTAGGATTGTCCGCGAAGGCACTCCCAACAGCCGGCTTATTCCCGGAGAGAGCCGCAACGATTGTAGATTCGGACGCAATTCGTTTCCGTTCTGCCTCGGTGGCCTGCTCCTGCGCGGCCTGCTTCGCCTTCTCGGCGGCAATTCGGGCGTCTTCCGCAGCCTTCAGATCCGCGGCCGCCTTCTCTTGGTCGGCACGCTGGGCGCCCTGCGACATCAGCCGAGTTTTCTGCTGTTCCGCCTGCTGCGCCTTCGCTGTTGCCGCGACGCGTGCGTCCTCAGCATCGAGCTGATTAAGCTGCAGCTTGGCAAGATTTGCGTAGTATCCGTCCGGATGCTGGTTCAGGAACGCGTCCAGAGCGGGCTTGTTGCGTAGTTGCAAGGCCAATTCGTAATCACGACGAATTTCCGCCTGGGGGTTGGCTGCTTGCACCGGCTCATCAGCCTTGGCAGCGGGAACAAGTGCAACGTCTTCGCCGCCCAGCGAGCCGTAGACATAGGGCTCCTGTCGGTTGCCGGTGGCTTGCAAGACATCATCGCGGACGAAGCCGAAGGCCCTACGCAAGTCGAGCCCCGGCTTTGCGATGTACTTTACGAGAGCCGTCGCATACGGACTATTCTTGCTGTTGCCATCGAGTGCGGTTAGTCCGGCTTTCGCGGCAAACGCGATCAGCGTGTTGGAGACGGCGGGTTCGACCCTGGCCAGCCCGCGGCTGATTGATCGAGAGGCAACCGTACGCTTCATCGAATCGGCAAACGGATTGTTGCGGCACGCGTCGACGATCACCACGCGCAACTGTCTCGCAGGCTCGATTGCCAGCAGGACGCGGTCGAGTGAGAATGCTTCGTCATAAATATCAGTGTCACGTTCGAGTCTGGCGTCGGTCGGGATCAGATAGTTTGTCCCGTCGATCTCGATGCCGTGGCCAGCATAGTACACCAAGGCTATGTCCGCATTGCGCGCCTGATCGGCGAATTCTCTCAGGGCCCGCCGCATATCGGTCGCGGCGAGGTTGAGCCTTGAGTCAACCACATCGAAACCTGCGCCCTTCAAGGTTTCAGTGATGGCGGCAGCGTCGTTGGCCGGGTTTGGGAGCAGAGGGGCATTCTGATAGTTGGCATTGCCAACCACCAAAGCCACGCGCTTTGTCGCCCAGGCTGGCTGGGCTGCCAGTAACAGCGAAGCGGCAAGAAGAAGCAAAACTCGAAGGTGCCTGTATAACCTCATGGCGAACACCCAACCTATGCTCATCGAATGATAACGTCGCGAAGATGGCCGCGTAAGGCATGATTACTGAATTCACACGCCACTGGCGGCTGGCCTATCTCCGTACAGTACCAGTTTCGAGCCCGATCCATTCCTATGTGTTGTCTGGCACTGCGCTCGCGTTCAAACGGCACGGAAGAAATCGCGGGCCGGCGCTGTATGCCGTTTCATGGGGATGATGGGCACCCGCCAGTATCGATGTCTCGCACTGGCGAATTAAGTTTTTGAAATTATAGGACTATTGCACTTAAGGCGTGTTCGCGGCAGTGCAGCGGAGCCTCTGGCTTAGTTCAAACGAAGATGCCGCGGTCGGCAGATCGAGCGGACGTGAAGTCCAGGACGCCGGCTTGCGGGTCAATCTACAGCTTGCGCGGAGGTCAGGAGCCCGTCAGTTCGTCTTTCCATGTTCCCGGTGCTCGATCTTCAGGTTCCTGCCGGAGCGCTCGCCCCGGAAACTGCTCCTTCACAATGAGGGAACCAGTCTCCGAGTCGCGAAGGCTGGCCATGGTCTACCAGTCGATCGCGTCGGTGGCCGCTACCGGAAGGTCGTCAGTGCGCAAGTCGCCAGCCGACTTAATCAGAAAGCCCTGAATATAAGCCGCTCTATTTCGAAGGATGGCGTACGGAGATACAATCGCAATTCCGAACTTTGGAGGAGTTGATGCCCATTCCGTTGAGGATTTACATCACGCCATTTGCCGAGAGGGGGAGCGTTGAGCCCGGGCAATGGAGCAGCGAGACAGCCAAGAAGGCGCTCGACGTGGTCAATACGATCTGGTCAAAGGCCAAGATCGCGTTCGTGATCAGCGATTGCTTGATGGAGAAGCCGCTCGACATGGCAAAGAGCGCGCGCAGCAATGACCAGCGATTGCTGGGTGTTCTTGCCTCTCGGCACGATCCGGACAATGCCGTCCACATCTACCTCGTCAATTCGATTGAAAATCTGGCCGCCGGTGGAAGTTCATACCCCAATAGCCAACCGGAGCCGGCAAGCTTCGTCCAATGGTATGGCAATGACCACGCCAATGGACGCGCCTGGGCTCACGAACTTGGCCATCTAATGAGCCTCGATCACATCGAGATCGACTATTCCAATGAGAAGCAGGCGGCGCAGCGTGTCAAGAACCTCATGACGATAGGATTGAGCGTCGGTTCTGACCTGACGGGCCAGCAGATTGATGCAGCGAGGGGTTCAAAGCTTGTCAAGCGATTTGGCGGATAAGTCCGTGGCCGACCGCAGAATTTGTCACCTCCGTCGTTCTGCACATCGCGCGCCTTCGGGAAACGGGCTTTGGCGGCGACAGCCTTAAAGAGGGAGCAGGTCGACGATACGACGCCAGATTCCTATTCGCGAGATCCTCGTCGCTCCAATCCAAGCGTTGGGCGCAAGAGGCCATGATTGCGATCACGCTTATAACCCCTTCTCCCGCTTTGGGAAAAGCCATCCGCAATTAATATGCAAATGACCCCAACGATGAGATCACCAACCACCATATCAAGTGCTTCCGGGATATTGCAGCTGCGCTAGACGACGCTTACCGTTTCGCTCTATTTTTGATGGGCGATCAGGCAGACGCAGAACAAGCCGGCAAACGTACTATCCAGATGCACTGCCGATTTAACGTGGTTGGGTAGCGGCCCTCCAAGTCTAGGGCGATCGCGCAAAGTCGTCGTGCTGTACGAATTCCAGGGCCGGTCCTATCGCGACTCTCTTATATCGTAGCTGCTCCGATCGCGACAGTGATGTCGCGTATTGCACAAGGGCATACTCCTTCGGTGCCAGATCGAAATGGGAGCAAGATCACAACCTTCGTTGCAGCTGTCGATTTGAACTTCTCTTTTCCTGCCTGCACTAAAACAAGGTGGTCCTGCGGCCGTCCGGACGATCACCGACGAGTTCCTATTTGTCGATTGCAGGTCGAAGAGAATGTTCCACAAAACCGGTCCGGGCAAGGTTGACGTCGATCTGGATTTTTCGGGAGTGGGGGTTTTGCACGCGCGGCTTTGGAATTTCGATTTCGATGACTTTGCCGGCTACCAGTTTCGGGGCTTGAAGACAGAGCACTTCGAATTTCTGAAGAACAAGGTGGTTCCCCTGGTGGAGCACGACGCTGGTCAGATCTGGATGACGGGATCCGCGAGCCGGATCGGTACGGCTGATTGGAATATGACGACATCAGCCAACCGCGTCATTACGGTCGCGCGGTCTCTGTCAGAGATGGGCATCCGCCCGGAGCAAATGCAGACGCACGCCATCGGCAATACGCAGACGGCAAATCACAGGCTGGACGAAGACAACGATAGATCAGTGGTCCTTTGGGTTCTGCCTAAGGTCTATTTCGAACCGATCATAAAGCCAGACTTGCCGCGACCCGTTCCGCCGAAGCCAAAGGTCAGTCGAAATTTCAAGATAGCCATGCTGCTTGAGGTCGACGGTTCGATCTCGTTTGCAGCGAGAGCGGCCATCAAGCGCATCGTGAAGGGCAGGGCCGGAGCCGGGATTGCGTTTGCCAGCGCGTTGTTCTCCATATGGGACACGGAAAACAATTTGAAGTGCACCTACGTCTATGCGGCGGTCGGCCTAGGCTTCGGCTTGACCCTTCCGAAGACCGGCGGCAGATCGGGTACTCTGCATGGCCCCTGGAATTCGTTTACGACCGAAAAGCCCATCTCCTGTTCGCAGTTCGGCAAGTCAATGCGCTTTACGACTATCGGGATAGGGGACTTAAGCAAGAACTGGATCTTGCTGGAAACGCCCAGAGGAGTGAAGGACGTCTACTTGAGCATCAGCACGGGCACGACCATCGGCGGCGGCGCGTCGACCTACCCAGCCCATTTGAGCGCTTTCGTCCCGCTAGAGCGACCGAAGCCGTTTGGCGGGCCTTGAGTGAATCGGCTCATCATAACCTTTAGCCGGCGTCGGCGAGGGGAGCTCCGGGTTGACCCGCCGTAGTGATCTCAATGGGTCAAAAAACGCCCAAAATGTCAGAATAACCTTTGAAGACACTACAGTATTTCGAGACTTCCAAGCTGAATACGAGGGTTCGATTCCCTTCACCCGCTCCATCCCAACAATTGATGCATCTTGATTGACCGACTTTGACCGTCAAGTCGGTCCCGGTGACGGCTGGAGCTTGGAGCGGGCGGCCTTGCGATAACCGGGTGCGTTTCGGGTCGGCAGAGCGGCTCTATTCCTGTTTGCCGTCCTTCTCCTCGCGCTGCTTCCGGGCACGATCGACTGCGCCGCCCTGGGGCTGCCCGCTGACCTTCACGCCGGGGAGATGATCGACCTTGTCGTTGGCGGTATCTTCGGCACGCTGCAATTCACGATCGATGATGTCGCGTGATCCTTCGGCCGGGTCCTTGTCGAATGGGCTCTTGGTATCGGTGCTCATGATTGATCCTGCTCGTCGGCGCGCGTTGATTTGCCGAGGCAAGCTCGGCTCGGGCCCATCGTTCCTGTCGAGGCGGCAGCTTTTGTGCAGGCTCTTTACTCCCTGTGGTCGTCGATTTCGGGGGCGACCTGTCCGTAGTTCAGCAGGGCCACGAGGGTCGTTCCGCCCAGAATATTGCCCAGCAGTGTCGGTACGAAGAAGTCCGAGGCATATTGCGAGAGCGACGCCAGGCCGCTCTGCACCAGGAAGGCGCACTCGACCGAGCCCGCGATGATGTGCGCGAACTGGCCGAGCGCGACCACATAGGTCATCACGACGACGAGGTGCGGGCGCGATCCCTTCACGGCAGGCAGTAGCCACGCCATCAAGGCGATCAGCCAGCCGGCAAAGATCGCCCGGACAAGGGTCGTCGCGAACGTACCCTCGATGGTGTGGCGGCTGAGATCGACGAAGGCGCCCACGATGCGGGGTTCGAAGATGCTGGTGTGCGCGAGCACGGATCCAACGGCCCAGGTTCCTGCGATGTTGGAGGCGAGGACCAGGCCCCAAAGCTTGATCACGCTCCCAAGCGTGCCGAGATCCCTGTTGTGCAACAGCGGCAGCATCGGCGTCAGGGTGTTCTCGGTGAAGAGCTGCTGCCGTCCCAGCACCACGACCAGGAAACCGACCGTGTAGCCGAGCGGAGCCACCAGCCGTCGGGTGGCCTCGTCGGAAATCAGCGCGTGAAACTCGCCCTGGACAATCAGGGACAATCCCATCGAAAGGCCGGCGGCGAGGCCGGACAGCACGATGGCCCACCATCGCCGCTCCAGTTCCTGCTCACCCTCGGCGCGGATCGTCTCGTGGATCAGCGCTGCGCTAGGCCGGCTCTGGGATTCGATCTGTTTCGTCTGCCGCCGCGAGACGCCGTCGAGCTTTGAGGCTGGATTGAAGGAGGCGCCGTCGCCAGGCTGGTCCACTCCGCGGTCTCCTGAAGGGCAGGTTCATCTCAATGCCGGGATCAAGGCTCGAAGCGGCAAGGGGTTCCTGGTAAGTGCTCGCACGCCGCAGCGTTGTTGAGGCACAGCGGCGCGTGACCGACGATCAGGAACCTTCGTGGAAAGCGGGTGTTTTCTACCGGGGCGGGTGGCGATCTGACGAGAGGCCAACTGTGCAAGACAATTTGCGTGTGCGCTCGACCGCGCAGATCGCGGGCCATCCGATTCATCCGATGCTGGTGCCGATACCGATCGCTTGTTTCATCGGAGCGCTGCTGACCGACATCGCCTATGTCGTCAGTGCCGAGATCATGTGGGCGGATTTTTCCGCCTGGCTTCTGGTCGTCGGCGTCATCTTTGGCGTACTGGCGGCGATCGCCGGCCTGACCGATTTTCTCGGCAACCGCCTGGTGCGGGCGCAACCGCCGGCTTGGCCGCATCTGATCGGCAACGCGCTGGCGTTGGTCTTGGCGATCGTCAATGCGTTGATCCACACGCGCGATGCCTGGACCTCGGTGTGGCCGACCGGGCTCATTCTTTCAGCCATCACCGTATTGATCCTGCCGGTCACCGGCTGGCTCGGCTGGGCCATGGTGTATCGCCACGGCGTAGGAGTTGCGCGATGAACTCCGCAATCGCTCGGGTGCTGTTGTGCGCCTCGCTGCTGTGTCTCGCCGGCTGCAATGACGGCAGTGGCGATCCGAAGGCGCAAACCGGCGCCAACCCGACGCTGCCCGACATCCAGCAATACCTGCTGCCGCCGATGCACATCGCCCGTATCGTCGGCTGGAAAAAGGACGAGACCCCGGCCGTCGCGCAGGGCTTGCAGGCCAAGGCCTTCGCGACCGGCTTGCAGCACCCCCGATTTCTCTACGTGCTGCCCAACGGCGACGTGCTGGTGGTGGAATCCAAGGCGCCGAAGGGCGCTCCGATCAAGCGGCCCAAGGAAATCGTGATGGGATACATCGAGTCCTGGGCGACATCAGGCGGCGACACCGGCGCGAGCAACCGCATCACGCTGCTGCGCGACAGCAACGGCGACGGCGTGCCGGACGTGCAGAGCGTCTTCCTCGACCATCTCAACTCGCCGTTCGGTGTCGCGCTGGTCGGCAACGATCTCTATGTCGCCAACACCGATGCGATCGTCAGATATCCCTACACCGAAGGCGATACGAAGATCACCGCGCCGGGCACGGTGCTGACGCCGCTGCCGGGCGGACCGATCGATCATCACTGGACCAAGAGCCTGGTCGCGAGCCCCGACGGTTCAAAGCTCTATGCCGGCGTCGGCTCCAACAGCAATATCACCGAGAACGGCATGGAGGCCGAGCACAATCGCGCCGCGATCCTCGAGATCGACCGTGCCAGCGGCCGCTGGCGCATCTTCGCGAGCGGCTTGCGCAATCCCAACGGCCTCAGCTTCGAGCCGCAGACCGGGACGCTGTGGACGGTGGTGAACGAGCGCGACGAACTCGGTCCCGATCTCGTGCCGGACTACATGACGTCGGTGAAGGACGGCGGCTTCTATGGCTGGCCCTACAGCTATTACGGCCAGCACATCGATCCTCGCGTCAAGCCGGAGCGTCCTGATCTCGTCGCCAAGGCGATCGTGCCTGACTATGCGCTGAGCTCGCATGTCGCGCCGCTCGGCATGGCCTTCAACACGAGCGCGAGTTTGCCGGCGGCCTATCGCGGCGGCGCCTTCGTCGGCGAGCACGGCAGTTGGAACAGGCAGGTCTTGAACGGCTACAAGGTGGTGTTCGTGCCGTTCACGGATGGCAGGCCGAGCGGTCCGCCGCAGGACGTCGTCACCGGCTTCCTCAACAGCGACAACCAGGCGCGCGGGCGGCCCGTCGGCGTCGCCATCGACAAGACCGGCGCGCTGCTGGTCGCCGATGACAGCGGCAACACGGTGTGGCGCGTGACGGCGGCGCACCCGCAGCTCACGCAGCGATAGATAGATCTCGAGGAGTTACACCATGGGCCTTGCTCAATACACGATCGTGCCGGTGCAGGACGAATGGGGCGTGCTGCACGACGGCGACGTCAAGAACAGATACTCCACCAAGGAAGCCGCGTTCGAATCGGCGGTGGCTGCCGCCTCGCTGGCGCTTCGCGAGGGACACGAAGTCCATGTCAGCGTGCCCGGCCGCGAAGCCGGCGAGAACGCGCTGGGAATTTGATGGGACACTCCGAGCAGAACACTTCAGGAGGCTGCGATGACCAAGCCCCGTGAACCGAACGGCATTGAACCCTCCCGCTCTGAAGACGACATTCAGCGAGACCAGCTCGGGCCGCGCGGCGTGCCGGGTGCGCCGGATCCGGCCAAGATGACACCCCAACGCGACAAGAAAACGCCGAAGCACGTCGATCCCGGTCACACGGCCTGACGGCTGCCCCGCGGCTTTTCTGTTCGGCCGGTAAGTCGGCGCCCGGCCGTCGACTTACGCCGCCGCAACGATATCCGTCTTGGCAAAGTCGTCGCCGACATAAAGAAGTGCGCAGCCATGCTCCTTGGCGACATCGTAGGCGAAGCAGTCACCAAAGTTGAGACCGGCAGGACGAATGCCTTTGCCCCAACGCGAGTAGATTTGCGCCACGCGTTCGGCCGAAGCTTGGGTCACCGAGATCACGTTCAAACCGAGATCGTTAATCAGCTTGTTCATCTCTTCGTCGACGCCCCGCCGTGCCGCGACGATCAGGCTTTCTGCAACGGAGGCCGCCGAGATCAGGATTTCGTCGGCGGTGTCCAGCGCGGTGATGCAAGCATCGGCTTGCGGTTCGTCGAGCACGATCGCCATCAGTGCGGAGGTATCGACTGCGATCATTCCGGCAGTCCGTCATCGCCGAAAAGAAAGTCCTGACTGCGCGCGGCGCTCGGTCCGGGAATAGCTTTGGCCCCGCCGGTCCTTCGCGCCGCCTCAAGCGCGGTCCGGCGGGTGGCGCGGTCCGGCGAAAGCTTGACCGGGACGAGCCGCACCGCGGGATGCCCATGCCGCGTCAGGATCACCTCGTCGCCGGCCTCTGCGCGGCGGACAAGATCGGTCAATTGTCCTTTTGCGTCGGTAACGGAGACCCGCATCTCATTGCTCCTTCCTCAATTTTCATAAAATGGACCATGCGATGGTCCAATGTCAACCACCTCCCACCCCGCCATCGCCGGACGCGATCTCGCGGTTGATCTCGGCATGAGCCTGCCGGCGGTGTTCGCCGGACCTCCGCGCCCAGGCTCGCCAAGTAACATCATGTTAGGTTTGTCGAATAACTGGGTAATTGTGTTAGCCCGGCGAAAGCTTATCGTCGCCACCAAGCAGACACCCATCGGCAATGACAAGCGCTCGCGAAACTCCGCAGAGCGGCCGGAGAGTGCTGCCCAATTTTGAGCGAAGCCCGTCAACGGGACGTCAGCAAAACCCAAGGGAGATGCTATGGGGCGGCGGCGAGGATATTGCATCCATCGTCGCTGATGTGAACCGATGGAGCATCCCATG